>CALMOO010000156.1:0-20781 GCA_937871705.1 uncultured Hymenobacter sp. | reverse complement strand
GCCGTGAAGTAGATATACCACTTGCCATCCAGAAAGTGCAGCTCCGGCGCCCACACGTCGTGCGAGCTGTTGGCCGCAGTGGGCCTCCACACCACCTGGATATTCCCGCTGGCCAACTCCGACATTTTCGCCGTTTTGCGGATGCGCACATCGCCACCCGTCGTGCTCAGGTAATAATAAAAGCCATCTTTCTGGTACACCCACGGGTCGGGCCCCGAGGTAAGTAGTGGGTTGGCGAAGGTAGTAGTGGCGGCCGGGGGGGTAGTGGTAGGCGCGGGCGAGGTACCCGTTGCGACATTTTTCTGGCAGGCACCCAGGCTCAGGCCCAGCAGCGGCCCAAGCCAGGCAATGCGTAAGTTGCGCATAATAGGAGTATTGAACAAGAAAGCAGGGCTACCCTACTGGGTCACTACCAGCTTTTGCGTAGCCACCGCCTCGGGGGTGGTAATAGTTACCAGGTAGGTGCCAGTGGCTAAGCCAGTTGCGGCAGCCAAGTTCTGCGGGCCGCTGCCGCGCAGCGTTTGCTGCCGCACCAGCCGGCCCAGGTTGTCGCGAATGCTGATGCTGGCTTCAATGGAACTGAAGCCCAGGTCGAGCTGCACGGCCCCGGCCGTGGGGTTGGGGTAGAGCGCCAGGGCAGTCCCATCAGCAGCGGAGGCAACGGCCCTGGCCGCCGGCGCGACGCTGGTAGCCACGACGGTAGCTGCCCGCGCGCCCGAGTAGATGATGGTTTGCGTACCCTGTTTATTGCCCACCAACTCGTTGTTGGTGAAGCCCATGTTGGTATCGCGGTACTGCGTAAAGCGTTCCAAGATGCCGTAGCCGTCGTTGTTGTTGAGGTGGTTGTTGCTCACAATTACCCCATCGCAGCCGCCAATGTTGTTCTGGAACGTGAGCCCGCTCTTATAGTGCGTGTAGTCGATGGTGTTGCTGTCAAAGCGAGTGCCATTGGTAGCATCGGTGCCGATGCCGCCCACGCCCCGGTTGCCCGTATTATTGAGGTGAATCCAGTTGTTGTACACGTAGCCATTGTGGCTGTTGATGTCCACCGTCAGGCCTTCGGCCCCGTTCTCGTAAATCTGGTTGTCGCGAACGGTACCATTCGTGTGGCGGCTCTGCGATACGCCTACCATGTAGTTATAGTACACTTTGCAGCCAATCACGGTATTCAGGGCGCACGCCGTATGGCCGCCGTCGAGCAGGATGCCCGCGCCTACCCCCGCCGAGTTGCCGCAGTTGTGCACGCTGCTGTTCGACACCGTGTTGTGCTGCCCGTAGATGATGATGCCTGCCTCGGGTAGGTTGCCGCCGTCCAGCTCAATGAGGTCGATGGTGTTGTAGTCGCCCGTAATCTCGAAAGCCGCGGCGTTGTACGAGTTAGTAGCCTTGCGCACCACCGCGCCCGCCTCCCCCCGGATGGTAATGCTGTTCTTGCCCTGTGGCAGCCGAATAGGCGTTGTTACGTAGTGGCTACCCGCTCGCAGGATAATAATATCGCCCGCTTGCGCCTGGTTCACCAGGGTCTGAAAGGCCGAGTTATTGCTCGGCGCGCTTTGGTAGAAGGTAGTAGCATGACTGGCAGTTGCAGCCAGCGTGAGGCCCGTGGCGAGTAGGCAAGCGAATAAGTTTCTCATTGAAAAAGAAAAGAAGGGTGGGAAAAGAAGGCATACTGCCTCAAAAACCAAGGTTAGCGGCCTATCAATGAGCCACTATTAGCTTGCGGGTAGCTACTGTCTCAGCCGTAGCAATAGTCACGAGGTAGCAGCCGTTGGCTAGCTCAGTCACGCCGGGCAGTACTTGCGGGCCGCTGCCGCGCAGCGTTTGCTGCCGCACCAGCCGGCCCAGATTATCACGAATGGCCACGCGAGCCTCCGTAAAGCCGGCACCTAAATCAAGCTGCACGGTCCCGGCCGTTGGGTTAGGATAAAGCAAAAGACTAGCTGCCCCAACGGTGGCAGGAACTGTCCCCAGTACAGTGCGGTCGGGGTACATGATGGCCTGTCCACCCAGCTTGTTGTTTAGCAACTCATTGTTGGTGAACGTCATGTGCGTGTCAGCGTACTGCACAAAGCGCTCCAGAATGCCGTAGCCGTCGTTGTTGTTGAGGTGGTTGTTGCTCACAATTACCCCATCGCAGCCGCCAATGTTGTTCTGGAACGTGAGCCCGCTCTTATAGTGCGTGTAGTCGATGGTGTTGCTGTCAAAGCGAGTGCCATTGGTAGCATCGGTGCCGATGCCGCCCACGCCCCGGTTGCCCGTATTATTGAGGTGAATCCAGTTGTTGTACACGTAGCCATTGTGGCTGTTGATGTCCACCGTCAGGCCTTCGGCCCCGTTCTCGTAAATCTGGTTGTCGCGGATGGTGCCGTCGGAGTGGCCGTTTTGCGAGATGCCCACCATGTAATTGTAATACACTTTGCAGCCAATCACCGTGTTAAAAGCGCACACTGGATTGCCACTGTTGTGCAGCAAAACTCCCGCACCCAGAGCCGCCGCGCTGCCGCAGTTGTGCACGCTGCTGTTCGACACCGTGTTGTGCTGCCCGTAGATGAGAATGCCTGCCTCGGGTAGGTTGCCGCCATCCAGCTCAATGAGGTCGATGGTGTTGGAGTTGCCCGTAATCTCGAAAGCCGCGGCATTATAGGTGTTCGGCGCCTTGCGCACTACGGCGCCTGCTTCCCCCCGGATAGTAATGCCATCTTTGCCCAGCGGCAGGCGGATGGGCTCATTCACGTAGTGGCTACCCGCCCGTAAAATGATAACATCGCCCGCCTGTGCCTGATTGATGAGGGTCTGAAAGGCCGAATTATTGCTCGGCGCACTCTGGTAGAAGGTGGTGGCGTGGCCGGCAGTAGCAGCGAGCGCTAGCCCAGCGGCTAGCAGAGTAGTAAAAATGTTTTTCATAGAAAAAGTGGGTGGGAAAATGGCAGTTACTTAGCGGCTGGCTTTTTAGTGGTTGCTGGTAGCGGCACCGTTGCGGTAGAGGGGGTGCCATGGTTAGCTACCACGCGTGGCCAGCCGGGCCGTATTCAAGGCGGTCGAGCAGCAGCACGCGGCGCGAATCTGCCTGCTCCTTATTCACCGCATCGAAGGTTTGGTGCCGGGTACTACTAGCCTGGTAAGCCAACCAATCCTAACCGGCGGCAGCAGTCACCACCGAGTTATGACCCGGAGCCAGCCAACGCTCATTGCGCACCAGAATGGCCCGGCTGGGCTGCCCTGTGGCGTGCGCCAGCGTCTCAAACGGGCCAGTAGCGGGGCGCGAGCGCGCCACTGGCCCGGCGTAATGCCCCTTGTCACCGCAGCAGTTATTTCCTGAGTAAAAAAGGTAGTACCACTTATTGCGCCGCACTACCCAACTGTCCTCTACTAGTTTCTGGTAATGGCCCGGCCGACGAACTAGCCGTGGCCAGATATAGCCCCGCGCCAGAACCGGTGGTATTAGCGGCGTTGCCGAGTTTGGCCGAAAAGTACATGTAGTAAGTGCCGCCTATCTCTCTCATGTGCGGCGTCCAGAACGAGTCGGTGGTACTAGCCCAGGCGGGTTTTACCGCCAAGGCATCGCTTAGATGCGTCCAGTAAACCAAGTTGGAGGAACGCGACACCTGAAGGTTAAGTATTTTATCCGCCCGCCGCGTTTCGGCAGCGCAGGCATAGTAGTACCCATCGCGGGTACGGATTATGGTGGGGTCGTCAAAGTCAGCGTACCAAACCCGGTTGGTGCAGGGGGTAAGCAGTGCGGCCGTAGCAGTGGGCGGATAAGCCGCGCTGCATGCTGCGCATGAGTCCGCAGGCCTGTTACTCAGGCCAGCACAAACAAGCCTCTAAACTGGCTACTCACAGTATGTATAAAAAAAGCCATAAATGCGTAGCGAGGGACAAGTCTCGTTACCAGCCTCAACTACAGGCCGCTGGAACAAGTGAATTCCAGCGACCTGTTGAAAAAGCAGTAGTGGCTTCAAAAGTGGGTAGTACTCATCTGGCTACTTAGTAGCCAGGGTTCTGCTTGAGCTTCTGGTCGGCCGTAAGGTCAGTGAGGGGAAGGGGCAAAAATTCCGATTTGCCGATAATGAAGTTCACAAAGTCGGGGTCGTGATTAGGAGCCTTCAGCACGTCGATAGTGCCTTGACTCTTGAGCAGCCCCCAGCGGTTCAAGTCCAGCCAGCGGGTGCCTTCGCCGGCCAGCTCAGCCACGCGTTCGTGCATAAGCTGGGTCCTCATCTGGGCTTGGCTGAAGGTGGTGCTGAGCGGCGTCAGGTTTACCGAAGGACGCTGGCGCACTTGGTTGATGAGTGGCACGGCGGCGTTGGTTTGCCCCAATTCATTGAGGGCCTCGGCCTGCATTAGCAAGATGTCGGCGTAGCGGATAACGCGGAAGTTGATACCCGAGAAGTAATTTTCAAAGTTCTGCGTTCGGTCGTCCTCGTACTTGTGCCAGAAGGTATCTGTAATGGGCACACCATTTGGGGGACTTGATTTCTCATACGTTTGGCCAAATAGCAGCATGGGATAGTGTAGCACCGTAATGTCGCGGCGGGGATCTACGTCACCGCTTACGGTTTTTTCGCTAATCTCATCCAGCAACCAAGGCCGGGCGCGGCCGTCGGTCCAGCCGATGCCGGGAGGGCCAAAAAATTGAGCTCGCTCGAAGCCTTCGCTGGCTCCCGCAACGTCCTGGCCACCGCCCTGGTTAACGCTGGAGAACTCCACTTCAAAGAGCGACTCACTGTTATTTTCGTTGGCTATCGTGAAGTTATCTAGATAGTTCGGCACCAATGAATACTTTTTAGAATCGATAATGGCTGTGAACAGTGTCGAAGCTTCCTGCCATTTGTGCTGCTGCATATACACCCGGCCCAAGAGGCCTTGAGCCGAGCCTTTGGTAGCGTGCCCAATATCGTTGCTGACTGGCAGGTCGGCAATGGCCGCCTGCAAGTCGGTTACCACCTGCTCCATACCCTGGTCAGGGGTAGCCTGGGGGGCTGTGGATGTCACCGTGGAGGGGTCCAGAATCAGGGGCACGTTGCCGAAATGCGTAACCAAGTTGAAGTAGAATAGCGCTCGCAGAAAATGTGCCTCGGCCAGCATGGTTTTCTGCATGGTAGCATCCATCTTAATAGTCGGCACGTTGGCTAACAGCTGGTTGCAGCGGAAAACGCCTCGGTAGTGGTCTTCCCAAATGACGCGCACCGGCTCCAGATTGTAGTCAAACTGAATAAAGCGAGTGAAGTTGGCTAGGTCCGTCCAGGGGCTCAGGCTGTAACCCTCATCCGAGCGGATGTCGTTGGCAAAATGAATCCAGCGGGCGTAGGTGCCCGGAAACTGCAGCGCGGAGTAGGTCGCAGTGAGGCCGGCCGCCGCATCGGTCTGCGTTTGCCAGAAGTTGCCAACTGTGGGCTGGTTCGGGTTTACTTTATCCAGTAAGTTCTTTTGGCAGCTAGTGGTGAGCACCAAAGCCCCCAGGAAGGCAGCCGCCGTACGCTTGTGAAAATTCATAATGAGTGGATGTTAGAATGAGAAAGGGGTAGCGCAGCGCGCAGCTTAGAAGCCCAGCTGCACGCCACCGGTAAAAGTGCGCAGGTTGGGGAAGGCATTGTAATCCACGCCTCGCTCAAAGAAGTTGCCGTTCACAAATTCCGGGTCGGGACCGCTGTACTTAGTGATGGTAAACAGGTTCTGGGCTGTTACATAGAGGCGCAGACTGCTGAAAGCTTTGGTATTAGCCAGCAGTGACTTCGAGAAGGTGTAGCCCAGCGTCACATTCTTTAGCCGGGCGTAGGACCCGTTTTCCAGGAAGCGCGAGCTGCTCTGAGCGTTGGAGGCAGCTGCGGCCTGCAGGTTGCCGGTGGCACCGCCCGACTGCAACGCCCGTGGCGTGGTGGTAGAATGGTTGTCCGGCGTCCAGGGCTGGAAATCAGCCCGGAAGTTGCTTGGATCGTCGGTGCGGTCCATGGTGGAGCGGGCTACGTTAAATACCTGATTGCCGGTAGAGCCCTGCGCCAGAAACGACAAGTCGAACCCTTTGTAGCCGGCGTTGGCGCTGAAGCCGAACTGCAGCTTCGGAATGTCGGTATCGTAGTAAACCCGGTCGTCGTTGCTGATACGGCCGTCACCGTTGGTGTCTTTGTAGCGCACGTCGCCGGCGCTGGCGTACGGCTGGATTACTGTACCGTCCTTGCCCTTGTAGTTGTTTACCTCATCCTGGCTTTGGAAGATGCCATCGAATGGTATCAGAAAAAAGGCACCTACCGGGTGGCCAACGGCGGTTTGGGTGGCCCCGCTGCCAATTACCTGGCCCTCCTGGGAGAGTTGCAGTACCTTATTTTTTACAGTTGATAGGTTGGCCGACACGCCGTAGGTGAACTCGCCCTTGCTTTGCTGATAAGCAGCTTGGAACTCAAATCCTTTGTTTTGGATGTTGCCGATGTTCGAGAACGGGTTGCCGCCGTAGTTGCCCAGGTAAGAAGGCAACGCGGGGTTAATCAAGGCATCCTTCGTAGTGGAAGTGTAGTAGTCAGCCGAGAGCGTGATACGATTATCAAGGAAGCCAAAATCGAGACCGTAATCCGTGGTATAGCGTGATTCCCACTTGATGCCCGTGCTAGGCAGCGCCGTCTGAATCTGACCATTAACTACGTCCACCCCGTTGTAGGGATAGTTGACGTTTTGATTGATGGTACCCTGGTAGAGGTAGGGATTCGGCAGGTTTTCGTTGCCGTTCACGCCGTAGCTGAAGCGCGCTTTCAGGTTGCTAATGGCGGGAACCGCAGATCTGAAGAAATCCTCTTCGCTGATGCGCCAGCCCACCGAGCCCGCCCCGAAGTTAGCGCCCCGGTATTGCGGGTCGATACGCGACGAGTTATCGCGCCGGAAGCTGCCGGTGAGTAGGTACCGGTTCTTATAGTCGTACACGGCCTGGCTGAAGTATGACCGTTTAGACCACTCGAACACTTCGCCAAACACGTCCTTGGTGCCCGTGCCCTGGCTGATAAGATAATCATTTTGCGCACCGACACCGTTGTTGACAAAGCTGCGGGCAATGGCGTCGGCGTAGGTGTTCTTGTTGCGCTGTTCCGAGTAGCCCAACACCACGTTCACGCCGTGGTCGCCAAAACGCTTGTTGAAATTAAGGGTATTTTCGGCAAGCAGGAAGGTATTGTCGCCGCGGCGCTCGTCGAGGAACGAGGGGTCGCTGGGGGCGTTTTGCGAGATACGGCCGGAAATGCGCGAATGGCGGTCGGTGTAGTCTAGCGTCTCTACCCCGACGTTAAGGCGGTAGGTCAGGAAATCGAAGAAGGCGTATTCGGCCTGCGCGCTGCCCTGAATGCGGTTGTTGTATTGGGTTTGCGTCTCCACGTTTTGGCTGGCTACTGGATTGGTACCAAACGTGTTAGCTGCCGGTGAGCCGATGCCATAGCCGGCCTTCTCGGTAGGGTCGTATACCGGGATGGTGGGCAGCAGGCGCACCGCATCCTGGAAGGGCTGGCCGTTGGCCAAGTTCGTAAACGCATGGGCCAATTGTACCGATTCGCTAATTTTGAAGCGGCCGTAGGTTAGGCCCGAATTAAGGCGTAGCGTGTAGCGCGTGAAGTCCGTATTAATGAGCGCTCCCTTCTGTTTGAAAACATCGCCGGAAATTAGAAAATTGGTGCTGTACTTATCGCCCGTTGAGCCGCCCGACAGGTTGGCGTTGTAGTCTTGCACGGTGCCCGTCCGCAGGATGGCATCCTGCCAGTCAGTATCAGCATACTTCTCCGGGTTAGTAACGGAGGCTTGAATCTGCTCGGGATGGTAGTTCGGGCCATAGCCGGCATTGGCGTACGCTTGGCGCTCAATGGCGGCCCATTGCGCCGCGTTAGTCAGTTTCCAGCGGCTGACGGTGTTCTGCACCCCTGCGTAGGCATTCACCCCAATGACTGGTTTGCCCGCCCGGCCGCGCCGGGTAGTGATGATGATAACCCCATTAGCGCCCTGCGACCCGTAGATGGACGTCGAAGAAGCATCTTTTAGAACGGTCAGCGCCTCAATGTCGGCTGGATTAAGGTCGCGGATGGTAGTGGTCCACAACCCATCAACCACGTAGAGCGGCGAACTGCCGCCGTTAATGCTCCCTAAACCACGGATAATGACGTTCGGATTTTGGCCGGGATTGCCGCTGTTGTTAATCTGCACACCCGATACGCGGCCTTGGATGGCCTCGGTCAGGGTAGCGACCGGCGCTTTTTTGGCTTGTGTCATATCCGCGCTACTCACGGCGCTAGTCAGGTCTTGGCGGTTTTGAGTGGTGTAGCCCAGCACTACCACTTCATCCAACTTCTGGTCGCTGTCGCTCAGAGCTAGGTTAATTGTTGTGCGGCCGCCTACTACAACCTCCTGGCTAGTGTAGCCTACTGAGGAAATAACCAGCGTAGCGTTATCAGGCACATCGAGCGAAAAATCGCCGTTGCTGTCCGTTGATACGCCCTTTGATGTGCCTTTTACGAGCACTGTTACGCCGGGTAGGCCTTCACCTTTACTGTCAGTAATGCGGCCGGTAACGATGGTCGCTGGCCGAGTGCTCTTAGTCAGAGAAGGCAGCCGGGCCGCAACTGGGGACGCAACTGCTATGGTTAGGGGTAAGCAGCAAGCCAGAAAAGGAAATAACAGCCGTCTAGATGGGGGTAGCAGCTTGTTCATACGGGTGGGGTTTGGTGAAAAAAGATTAGAGAATGTCACGCAGAGCGCCAGCAGTAAATGCAAACGTTTGTACTTATGCAGCAGTAAGGCAGAGTGCCTAAATACAGTGAGAATAAAAGTATATAGTTAGGTAACGTCCTAATCAGCAGCAATTTTCCTTCGTACACAAGTATTATGCATCAGTTGCTTTAATGCAAGAAATTTTATTGCATTAAAGCAACTAATGCAAACGTTTGCCTAGTAGAAACAAAACCTCGTTTAAGCCTTTGTGATAGTAGTCTATGCAATTAAAAAGTACTTCAAAGATGTATAGCTCTGGACGGATGCCGAACCATTATAGGTTTTGCAACCGAACACCTTGTTGGTATCCGGATGTGGAAGTAAGCAGGCTTATCTACATTCAATAGTTACTATTAGCGTGCATACTAATAGGAGTACAAGCTCTGTCGATAGACCGATGGCGCTGATGCTAGTGGCCTTGGGATAGGACCACATTAGGCACTTTGAACCGTGCACGGTGGTAAATACGCATGCTGGCCACGCCTAGTGAGTAGGCAACCATTTGCGCAAAGAGTTGGTCCAGCACAAACCGGTGCACATACTCGCTGGCTAGTGATTCGCTCAATCATAGGGCAGTAGACATTCATCTTAGTAAACTAGAAGTTATCGTCGGGCCTTTTCCCTCAAATTTCAGAATTTGGGTCACAGGTGATTCCTTTGATTATGTTGGGTTTGGTAAAAGGCCAAGTGAACTATTCATAGTCAAGCTATAGTGCATGTTTTTCAGCAGCAAAGCACCGGAGTTTTTTAGCTGTAAAAAATGATTATATTAGCTAAATTTTGTCTTATATTATCCAAAAGTGTGGGGCTAGTCTGATAAAAGGGATAGTGAATTAAGGTGGGTTTGCAACATTCCTGGCTTCCTTGTCTGTACTACACAAGTCGATGCCTATTTGGTAATTATCGATCGCGATGGCGGCTAAACAAGTGAGAGCACCCTTGAGCGGGCTTCTTGTTCCGCTTTCCGCTCGGCATTGCAATGCCCAGGCGAAGCAGCAGGCCAGTCCACGTTTCGTAGGCTATCATCGGTACAGAGGCACTATTGGCTCCTTAGCTGTTACTGTCGAGGTTGCAGTAGCTCTGGATTAGGCTGCGCCTTATCCCCTCATCTGTACCGGCACGACTACGGCGCCAACCGAGCTTACCCAGGGGCCACCGAAGCCCACTTGGTAAAACGTGACAAGCGTCTAATTCTCGCGTTGAATTTGGCCAGTGCTAATCAGGCCGTCAATGGTGGCTCGGTACCAATAGGTAGGGCCTTGCGCCGCCGTAATGCGCACATGAATGACTTTCGGCTGCATAAACGCCGCATGCACACTGGTCGGGCTGCGCTACGTCAGGTCGTAGCCGAGCTTGTTCCACTTCAGCCCATACACGATGCGCAGGCCTAACGCCGTGTTAACTACGGTCTGGGCAGTATCGCTTCGCGTGATCAGCGTGTGACCAGGTGCCGCGGGGCCTACCGCGCGAAACTGCCCGACCTGAAAAGGCCTGAAAGCAGCGGTGGTGAGCGGGCCGCTAGGTAAGTGCGTCAGGGTCCAAGAAGCTAAAAAGCGTTGCTTCTGGGTTGCGCTCTCCGCCTCCGATGCCTGTTGCGTCGTTAACCATTGCGCCACGTACACCGTTCGATTTACGCGTAAGACCCATAAGGTGCCACTCGCCGTGGGCCCCCACCTTCGCCACTTCTCTGTTTGGATTAAAAGCCTTGCTACTGCTCTATGGGCTGGGTAGTGGTTCGGTCATGCCTTCGCTGCTAAACGTGGCCCTGCGCGGCTGGCCGGGCCACCTGGCCGATGGGGCCGCGGGCGTGTACTCCACCTTTCAGCAAGTAGCTTCGGTGCTGGGCGTCACGGTTATCGGCGGGGTGTTCTTCTCGCTGTGGCACCCGGGGCAGGCGGCGAGCTACGTGCACGCCTTCCGCTACGGCCTAGGACTAGATATCGGCTGCTTGCTGGTAGCGGCGCTGCTACTATACGTTAAAAAGTAGCCTCGCTTTCCTGCTTGCCGCTAGCCTGTTGGCGGGCTGCAAAAAGGATATTCCCGAGGCGCCTACCCCGGTCACACCCCCACCACCTACCCCTACTACGCCCACCCCGCCGCAGTACGGCACGCCCTTCGCCGGGGTGCCCGACCGCCAAGACGCCGTGATTTACCAGGTGAACATGCGGGCCATCAGCCCCAGCGCCAACTTTGCGGGCGTCACAGCTCGGCTCGACTCGATTAAAGCGCTCGGGGTCAACGTAATCTACCCGATGCCTATTTACCCGGTGGGCCAGTTGCGGGCCGTTAACTCGCCCTATGCCGTGAAGGACTACCTGGCGGTGAACCCCGAATTTGGCATCCTAGCCGACCTGCGCACCCTCGTGGACGGCGCCCACCAGCGCGGCCTGAGCGTAATGCCCGACTGGGTGGCCAACCACACCAGCTGGGACAATGCCTGGATAACGGACCACCCCGACTGGTATTTGCAAAACGCCTCGGGCACCATCCTAAGCCCGCCAAATACCAATTATACCGACGTGGCGCAGCTCAATTTCAGTAATAACGCCATGCGCCTAGCCATGATTTCGGCCATGAAATCGTGGGTATATACAGCCAATGTCGATGGTTTCCGCTGCGACTACGCCGACGCCCCGCCGGCCGACTTCTGGAAACAGGCAGTCGATACCCTGCGCAACGTGTGAACGCACAGGCTGCTGCTAGCCGAAGGCACCCGCAGCGCCAACTTCACGGCGGGCTTCGACTACAATTTTGGCTTTGCCTTCTACGATGCTCTTAAGGCCGTGTACAAGGGCAACGGCGGGGCGCGCTCGATGCCCTCAACAGCAGTGAGTATGTGGGGGCTAGCAACGGCCAGCAAGTGGTGCGCTACATCACCAACCACGACGTAAACGGCTCCGGCGGCACGCCGGTAAGCTTGTTTGGTGGCCAGCAGGGCGCTACCTCGGCCTTCGTCATCGCCGCAATGTACAAGGGCGTGCCAATGGTTTATAACGGCCAGGAAGCCGGCATGACCACCGCCATTACCTTCCCTTTCACCACGGTGAAAGTGAACTTCACGGCCCACCCCGACGTGACGCGCGCCTACAAGCAACTGCTCGCCGCCAGCTCCGCCCTGCGCCGCGGCACGCCCACCTCCTACAGCACCGCCGATGTGTGCGCCTTCACCAAAACCTCGGGCTCCGACCAGGCCCTGGTGCTAGTCAATGTGCGCAGCACGCCCGTGCAGTACAACGTGCCGGCGTCCTTATCCAACTCTACCTGGACCAATGCCCTGCAAGGCGGCTCGCTTACGCTGGGAAGCCAGGTGTCGCTGCCCGCCTATGGCTACCTCATTTTGAAGAAGTAGAAGCCTGCAAGGCAGAAGCAAACAAGGCCGACCAGAAGCAGCTTGATGCTACAGCTTCCGGTCGGCCTTGTCGCTTACTTCTACGCCGCCTGGATGGACCGCACGCGACTCTCAAACTCCTCGCTCGGGTACAAAGACTTCTTCTTAACCCGCGTCTTATAGGTGTAAATAGTGCTGATAGTGTAGCCGAGTATTTTGCTAATGCGCTCGCTATCATCTATTCCCAAGCGAACGAGTGCAAAAATTCGCAGCTCGGTGTTCAGCAGCTGGTCCTCGCTGAGGCTAATTTGCTCCTCAGGCCGGAGCAGTGCATTAAATGCCCCCACGAAGTTGGGAAATAGCTTCAGGAAGACTGTGTCGAAGCCTTTAAACAGTTCGTTGCGCTCCTTCTTGATATTGATGTTATCAACCGTCTTCTGCGACGTACTATACTGCTTGCTAGTCAAGGTTTTATCAAGCGAGTGCTTGATGGTTTCTATCTTATCAATATAGCCCGAGCTGATGTTGAAGTAGTAGCCGATGTACTCGTCCTTGATGCGGTTGGCCTCGTTCAGCTTCTGGTTGAGCTGGCTCAGGTGCTGGTTGCTGCGCTGCAGCTCTTCATTGATGGTCGAAATAATGGCATCAGCGCGCTGCAAGCGCTTGAGTTGCTTGAAGATGACGACTGCGAAGGCAAGGACGGCCAGCACGAGTGCCGTGGTGGCAATGGCGTAGATAGTCAGTGTTTTGCGCTGCTTCTCGATAAGCGTAATGCGCTCGTTTTCGATAGCCGAGAAAATGCCGCCAATCTGCACTTGCCGTAGCCGGGAATTGAAGAAAGTTGCGTCTTCCTGCGCCTCATTGATAAAGAAATAGGCGTCCTTTAAATTGCCTTGCCGGTAGCACAAGTCAGAGAGCTTAAACAAGGCTACGGTTTCAGTGGTAGCCGACTCAACATCGGCAATGGACGCTTGAACCAGCAGGCGAAAGTTGTTGTCTAGGTCGCCATTTAGCTCACAAACCCACGCTGCCGTGCTAGCACTAATAGCTACCTGGTGCTGCGTAAGCCCCGGCAGTCGCAGGATACGGGCATAAATGGCCTGGCTGCTGCGAAAGTCGTTGCTTTTTAAGGCTCGAAATCCTTGCAGCGATAAGTATGCGTAAGAGCCCGGCCGGCTGTAACGCAGTGCCGTATCGACGCAGGCAATGGCATTGGCGATGTAGGCCGGGCGGTAGTAATTGCCCAGGTTAAAGTCGGCTAAATCACTGTAGCTTTTGGCTTTAGTGAAGTAAAAATCCGCTTTGCCAGCCGAATCAAGCACGGCTGGTCGGATGGTTGCGAGCTGCTCAAAAGCTTCCTTAAACATGCCCGACGAGCTATGAATAGCCGCCAGGTTAAGCTTAGCCAGCTCCAGTTGCTGGGGCTCGTTCAGCTTTAGGGCCAACTGCTTTGCCTTAAGCGCGTAGGAAAAAGCTGAATCAAACTTAAACGACTGATACTCTGCGTATATGCTAGTAGCGAGGCTCAGCTTGCGTTTATCATTCTCTTTTTCCTGGTTGAACTGCCGGGTTAGCCGCGCGATTTTAGCGATTTTAGCAGCCCGGTAGCTGCTTTTGCGGGCTAGCGCCTGTTTAAGGTCATCCAGCAGCTCGTCGGTGCCACGCGCCGCCAAGGGGTAGGTACCGATGAGTAAGAGTAGGAAAAAAAGGAATAAAATATATTTCACGAAGGTGGAAGGGGACGAGACTAGTACATCATTCAAGTAATCAAAGGTAGAGAGGCTAGGCTTGGGGTGGTTTAGTTGTTTAGGGCATTGCGTTTAAGAAGCTGCAGATGAGGAAGCACAGAGTGACGATAGCTGGGAACGAAGGGATATTTGACAAAAAAGCGCTTACCCAAGCAGGTAGCGCTTTTTTGTCAAATATCCCTTCGTTCCCAGCTACCTAGCCGGCTCGATCCCCACTTATCCAAGATACCTCCCTTTCCATGCACTCAGTAGGAAGCCCGTAGTAGATTGCCTTTAACACTAATATCACACAAGCTGACTTTTGCTGTGTAATATTCTGGAAGCTAGGTGCTTAATAGATTAAATGGGTATAAATGATTTAAGTTCTTTCGAACGTATCGCGCTCCGTTACAGCACGGGCAACTCGTGCTGGCAGCTGCTTGCCTCCTGTTATAAGGCCCTGTCCATGGGGCACGAGTGTGGGCACGAGCAGCGCCTCGCTCATGACCACACTCGCGCCTCCCGTGTGGGCGAGTGTTAATCTTCAGCTACGCGACAGACCGCTTCGGCACATAAGGTTGCATGCTACTTGGTTCACCGCCGATTACTGGCCGGTTTGGCTGCTTCCAAGCTAGGGAAAGGTTACTTCCGCCGTGTCCATTCTTACTTGATCACCATAAATCAGGCAATCTGGTTCGGTTCTTACGGTTTGAAAATTACTGCTGCTAATCGTTTTATTCCTTTGCCTTCATTTACACCAAAGCCTCTAAAAGGAAAAGAGGGTTCCCTATTAAGGCACCCTCTTTTCACTAGTATCTGCTAATTGCTCAGGGCTATTCCACGATAAGCTTTTTCGTAATACTCATCCCCTTGGTCCTTATCCGGACGATGTATATTCCTGCCGTCAGATTATGGCTGATTATGGCTGATTGATGTACCTCCGTTTTTAGTGCTATCCTTCCGTTTACATCCAGAACAAAAACAGTTGCTACTTCATTCTTAGGCAAACCGGGTATATATATGCTAAATACATTATCCTTTGCAGGGTTGGGAAATAGCTGCACAGAAGTGGCTGTCTGCGCTTCATCATCAGTTGCTTTGGCTGCTGAGTTAACAGCAAGTAGATTACTAGTGGCCGAGCTCAGGGCAATGCCGGGTTTGGTATCGTACCAGGTACCATTTACATACCAACCAGTCTTGTCTCTTACACCATCAGCTGTCTGATTGGTGTCGTCATTAAAAATGAGAACGGCAGAAGAAATGTCCTTGAACGTGTAGCTATACCAGCCGTCCCGGTTATCCGTCATGCTTACGCCGGGCCAGGCAGGGCTAGGCAGCGATCCGGCTGGCTGCGCGTTGTACCAGTACACATTCACGCCCGTGCCCCAACCCGCTGGCTTATAGAAGTTGACCGTGAAACCATTGCTTGGAATCTGCGGCTTGGTGTCGTACCAGGTGCCATTCAGATACCAACCGGTTCTATCCCTGCTACCATCAGGTGTCTGATTGGTGCCGTCATTGAAAATTAGAACTGCCGCATCAGTATTGGTAAACGTGTAGCTATACCAGCCGTCCCCGTTATCGGTCATGCTTGCGCCCGGCCAGGAAGGGCTGACCGGCGCACTGGCCGGCTGCGCGTTATACCAGTATACGTTTACGCCCGTACCCCAACCTGATGGCCTGAAGAAGTTAACCGTAAACGTGTTAGTTGAAACTTCCGGTTTAGTATCGTACCAGATCCCATTTACATACCAACCAGTTTTGTCCCTGGTCAAATCGGCTGATTGCCGGGTGCCATCATTGAAAATAACTGTGGTAGCGGAGATATTGGTAAACGTGTAGCTATACCAGCCGTCCCCGTTATCCGTCATGCTTACGCCGGGCCAGGCAGGACTAGGCAGTGAACCGGCCGGCTGCGCATTGTACCAGTACACATTTACGCCCGTGCCCCAGCCCACTGGCTTATAAAAGTTGACCGTGAACCTGTTGGGTTCCATAACTGTAACGGCCGATGTGGCGATTTTATTGCCGTTTATAGTAGCCGTAATCGTAACACTACCCTTGGCAATGCCGGTAACCAAGCCGGATGCATCAACGGTAGCTACACTAGCATTGCTGGAGCTCCAGGTTACTGACTTATTTTTGGCAGCTAATGGGGTTATGGTTGCGGTAAGTTGTTGGGTAGCACCAATAACAATACTGGTGTTTAAGGGCGAGACAGCTATCCGGGTAAAGGCCGGAATATTCATCGTGGTTAGCGTACGGTATTCAAAACCTTTCAAAGCCAGGGTAGCGCCGGCAGTTAAGGTTACGGTAGCGCCAGTAAAAGCATCTTGGTAAGTGCCGGCCAACGCAGCTGGCATGACATAATTAGAGGCAGTTCCTCTAAGATTAGAAAATACCAGGACTTTTTCTGTACCAGCTATTTTTGTAAAAGCACAAATATTCAAATCAGAATAATTGGCCATTACGCCCCGCCGGATGGCCGTACTGCTGTTTCTAAAGCCAATAACGTTTTTAAACTCCTCAGTAACATTGGCATTTTGGCTCCAGTCAATGTCTACCCCATCCCAGGGGAAAGGTATTCTTTGGGCAAATGCCACTTCCTGACCACCGTATATAAAGGGTACGCCTTTCATGTAAGCCGCTACCACGAAGTTTGTCATTACCCCAGCCGTTCCGCCAAATACTTCAAGCGGAGTACCTTCTGAGCCATTCGTATCGTGGTTACCTGTATAACGGGCTATCTGCTGCGTAGCGTTGGCATAGGTATATTCTATATCCGTCGTGGTTTGAATAGTTGTTACCGGAGCGCCCGCATGTATAGGCTTCAGCGCGTTATTGTAAAACTTAAATCCATAATTTAAGTCAAATCCAGCGTTAAAATTTTCTACGCGCTCGCCTTCAGCCAGCATAAGAAGCTTATGGGCTTTTATGCTTCTTAAGTTATCTATGGTCTGCTTCCAGAAATCAAGCCCTGGATTGTCCGCAAAGTCACACCGGAAACCATCTACGTTGGCCGCAAAAATCCAGTAGCGCATCGCCTTAATCATGGCATTGCGCAGGTCTACATTATTCACATCAAGTGCCGCCACATCCGGGTATGACCCCAATGGTTGAATAACACCATTTGCATCTCGCACGTACCAGTCGGGGTGTTGCGTAATCCAGGGATGATCCCAGGAAGTTTGGTTGACTACCCAATCAAGCATTACCGCCATGCCCCGGCTGTGCGCCCCCTCAACCAGGTTGCGCAAGTCCGCCAATGTTCCATATTCCGTTCCTACTGCGGTAAAGTCCTTGACGCAGTAAGGAGAAGCAGCGCTGGCAACCTTACTTCTTGCATCGGTGCCCACCGGGAAAACCGGCATTAGGTAAACAACATTGGCCCCTAGCTCTTTGATTTTATCTAATCTGGAAGTAACACCGGCTAAATTGCTCCCCGGGCTAAATGCCCGTATATTTACCTGGTAAATAGTGATATCCCTAGTATCGGGAACCCCACTAAAAGGGGTGCTGTATTGCCCTGGGTCTTGGGCGAAAACAGTGGAGAACACAACCGTAAAAATTGCGGTTAGCAAGGTGAGTACCAGAGGCCTCCCTTTGGGATTGATTTCCATAAAAAGTGGTCGTTTTTTAGTTATGTATGTGACTGCGGCTACTTTATGGCGTATTCTTCGCTCTTGCTCATCCCCAGAGTTTTGCGCCATTTACATCGGTTTTGCTGCGTTCTTTCATGCTGACAGCTGCAAGCCACCAACCACCAGCTACTGTTTCACAGTACTCTTTAAAGCAGGCCGTTGCCTTGCTTTTGCTAACCGTGGATAGAGCTAGCAGGAGATGAGGACTAACGCTAGTTAAGGCCCAACTGCCGGCTTAGCTGCAACTCCGGCACTCGTAAGTAGTAGAGGCCACTTGGCAGCGACTTAGCCGGGGTGAGCTGCAAACTATTGAGACCGGAAACCAGCTGAACGGATTGCTCGTGCACCAGGCGACCAGCCGAGTCATAGAGCTGCAAGGCTACTAGCTGGGCAGTGGGGGCTTGCAGACTTAGGGTAATGGCATCGCTCGTGGTAGGGTTCGGGAAAACGCTTAACTCGGGGGCTTGCTCTTCCCCGCTGCTGGTTGCGGCTAGCGGGGTAGTCACCCGGTTGGCGATTGCTCCGGCTGCCACGGTGGGTGGCGTGTAGGTTACTTTCAAGTTGCAGCGCTGTCCCGGATTGGTAGCTGCGCTATTCTTAACCTTGAGCAGGTACCAGCCCTCGGTGGTCGGGGTGAAGGAGCCACTGAACGAACCTATGCCACTCGCGCTGTTAAGCGCCGTTCCGGTATTGTCAAATACGGTTACCGTCAAGTTGCGGGTAGCGTCGCTGGGGTAGAGGGTATAACTAATGTTCTTCCCGGCCCCCACGTAAATGCGGCCCGCAGTGCGGTAGGTCGTGGAGCCGGCGGGCAGCTGCCCGCCCTGACCGAGCGAGCGGCTGTCGGAGTCGCCGAGGTCATCAGCCAACTCCCATTCCTGCGTGGTAGCGCGACCGGTGAGGGTATAGTTAGTGACGGCGTTGACGGGTGCCCACACCGAGTAGCCGCGGCGGCCGCCTGCGGCCGTGCCGTTGCAAGGCGGCGTATTGATGCTCACCGTCTTAGTGGCACTAACGGTTGCCGTGGCGTTGCCATTAGCGCCGGAGTAGTCCTTGAGCACAGTGCCGGCCGGGAAGTCGCAGCTAACGGTGACGTTCTGCCAGGTGTCCCAGCTATCGCTGATGCCGATAATAGCCTTGGTGCTGCGCTCAATTATCAGGTAATCGTTGGTTTGCAGGGGCACTTTATATGCGCCATCCTTGAAGTGTAGGTTCTGATGACACCAAATCAGGTTTTCGAGGTCGGAGCGGACGGGTAGGTCGGTGGCGTTGCGGGGGTTATGGGTGAAGCGCTTGCCAGTGGTGCCAATGTTGAACAGGTCTTCAAAAAAAATCTGGGGTGAGCCATCCACGGCCAGGGCCACGGCGTAGGCCGCGGAAAGGCGCGGGTCAGAGGGATCAATGTGCGGGTACAGCTCTCCGCCCGTATCCCAACTAATGTAGTTGCCGCTGGCGTCCACATTGGGCCGAAAAGTGTCGTGGTTATTTACAAATGGCACCGTGCGGTGCACCATCGTCCCGTTGATGGTGACCACGCGGGTCCCCTGCTGGTAGCTGGGCAGCGAGCCGATGTTAAAGGCCCCATTGCCGCTGATGAGCGAGAGCAGGCCGCTGCGCAGTGAAAAGTCAAACGTGCCGGCGCGGTTATTCACGTTGGCTACCCACTGGTCCATCTGGGCAGTAGTAGCCTGGGCATATTCGCCTACGGCAAACATCGTAGCGCCGCCACTGGCCCAACCGGCATTGTTTTGCAGGCTGTTCAAAAAATCATCCGTGGCAAAGTCTGGGAACAGTTTTACTGCATCCAGGCGCACGCCGTCAAAACCCACCTGCTTTTTATACCAGGCTAGCCAGCCCCGGGTGCTGTTGCGCATGTAATCACTGGCCTGCACCGGGTTATAGGTAGCGTTGGAGCTTTGGCCGTAAGCGCCGGTGTAGTAGCTGATATCGGGCCCAAAGTAGGCGGCATTCCAGTCGCCCGTTGTCGTGTTATTGCCGGGATTAGGGTTAAAGTTTTGCCAGTTTTTAGGAAACCGGCCGGTCCGGGCCAGGTAGTTAGCGGCCGTTTCGCTGCTGGCTGGCGAAGTGTAGCTCACGTAGCGAAAGTTTTTCATGCGGTTGGTCTTCCCATCGTCGGCCGCCGCCGGGTCCTGGCCCCCGGTATTATTGTCGTCCGAGCCCGCGCCATCGAGGTGATTGAGCACGATGTCCTGCACCACATCAATACCATTGGCGTGCAAAATGGCTACGCATCGTAGTAGCTCGTCCTTCGTGCCCGAGTTCGTGCGCAGCCGGCCATGCTGATACTTGTCGCCGAGGTCGTAGTTATCAAAGGGAGAATAGCCGTTCGAATAAACCTGGTTGGTCGGCATCCGGGTTTTTAGGTTCGGTGGCATCCACACGGCATTGATACCCATAGCCTTGAGGCGCGGAGCTAGGTCAGCGACGTAATTAGCCCAGCCATTGGGATAGTTATTGTTCTGATAGTTCCACCAAAATCCTTCCAGCACGACCTGTTGTGCGCGCGCCGCGCCGGCGCTAAGCCCCAGAAGTAAGAACACGGCCGTGAGCCGGCGGCACGCAGTAGATAAATAGCGGGGTACTAACAGCTGCATAGGAAAAGGGAAAAAGAGCGTGGGAATTGTTGGGTAGCCTAGCCATCAGCTAGTGGTAGGGGTTGCTGTCGAACGAGCGGGTAACTACTAATCCGCCTCGTCGTTAGCTCGGTGTCAGCCGGCGCGACGAGCTGCGGATTAAACGAGCTGCGGATTAGCAGCTTGGGCGTAAGCAGCACCGGGTTGAGCGGTTGGCCGCCAGGGGCTGGGTGCAGCAAGTGCAACAGTTGCCGCACCGCTAGGCTGCCCATGTGCCGGCTGCACTGGTCTACCGTAGTCAGCGGGGGTTCAGTAAGGGTGGCAAACTCGGCGTTGCTGAAGCCGGCGAGAGCCACGTCCTGCGGAATGTGCCGGCCTTGCTCCTTCAAAACAAGTAGGGCTCCCGCGGTTACCGCGTCGTTAGATGAGAACCCGGCATCGGGCGACCGGGATAGGGATAGCAGCCGGCGCCTGCCAGCGGCACCGGCTGCCTGGCCTGGCTCAACCAGGCATACCAGTTCCGGCTGGTAGGGCAGGCCGTGGTTGTGTAGGGCCTAGCGGCAACCCGCATACCGGTTGCGATAAATGCTTAAGTGTAGCGGCCCCGAAAGATGGGCAATGCCGCGGCAGCCTTCCAGCGCCTCGCCATGGGTTAGTTATTTGCCCGTCGGCCACCTTGCCCTTCGTCAGTTATCCAGACGAAATAATCCGGCCTGATATAAAATCCTTCGTCGTGATGATAGTCACCTGGTTGC
>CALMOO010000155.1 GCA_937871705.1 uncultured Hymenobacter sp. | reverse complement strand
TGCCAGCCCAGTCGGTATGGCCAGCGCGGTTGACAGCCGCCAAAAACTTAGGATTGTACAGCAGAAAGCGCTTGCCATCGTACATCACGGCGGCCGCGTTGGGCACGAGCGTAGTGGCGCGCAGCTCGAAGCGGGGCTGCAAGCCCACCGCGTCGGTTATTTCGCGAATAATACCGGCCGCCTGGCTGGCCGGCATGTCGGTGGGGGTAGTAGGTGCCTGGGCCCGGGCAGTGGGCGCCACGGCCAGCAGCAAGGCCGGTAGCCCTGCGGCCACCGCCAGCTGGCGGAAAAAGCGAGAAACAAAGGGCATGGCAAAAAAGAAAGGATAGAAGCTGCAGAAGGCAATTTAGGCGCCAGAAAACTGGCTTTCTCCTAAGTGCCCGCGCTAAGAATACAACGTTAGCGAGGACCTTTTTCGTTTAATCTTGGTGCGGCTACTTGTGGCCGTTTTTCCTGCCTTTTTCCTACCCCTGCCTATGGCTGCTGCCAATGCTCCCGCCACGCCCGCCGTGCGCGTTCAACCCGGCGCTTCGTTTCGCCTTGCCGACGTCGACCCCGATAGTACGGCGCCGTTTTCTTCTAAAAAGAAGGCCGAAAAACGCCTGGAAGAGTTGCGCGAGCAGCTCAACGACTTCCAGGAAAATCTCTACGCCGAGCACCGCCAGAGCCTGCTGCTGGTGTTTCAGGCCATCGACACGGGTGGCAAGGACGGCACCATCCGCAACCTGCTCACGGGCGTGAACCCGGCCGGCATAGAAGTGACAGCCTTCAAATCGCCGAGTGCCGAGGAGCTAAATCATGACTTTCTGTGGCGCATTCACCAGCACACGCCGGGTAGGGGCCACATCGGCGTGTTCAACCGCTCGCACTACGAAGACGTGCTTGTGACGCGCGTGCATGGCCTCATTGAGCCCCATACCTGGCAGCAGCGTTACCAGGACATCAACAATTTTGAGCAGTTGCTGACTCGCAACGGCACCCGCGTGCTCAAGTTTTTTCTGCACATCTCGAAAGACGAGCAGGCCCGCCGCCTGCAAGCCCGCCTCGACAACCCCAAGAAGCGCTGGAAATTTGAGCCCGGCGACCTCGTCGAGCGCCGCCTCTGGGATGCCTACCAAGCGGCTTTTCAGGAAGCGCTGGCCGCCTGCTCCACCCCCGAGTGCCCGTGGTACGTGGTTCCGGCCAATACCAAGTGCGCCCGCGACCTCGCTATTGCCGAAATAGTAGTGGCCGCCCTGGCCGAGATGCACCCCCAGCCCCCGGCCGCCACCTTCGACGTAGCCGCCCAAGTAATCGAGTAGGGGGTAGGGCTGAGTTAATAAAAAGCAAAAGGCCCGCCGTGTGCAGTACACGGCGGGCCTTTTTATAAGCAATACAGCAACTAGCAAATCATTAATTCAGCCACACCGTGGCTACTTTTTCGAATCGGTGCGCGGCAAAGGCGCCGTAGGGTCGCTCGGCATAAAAGCCCAGCACATGTACATGCGGCTGGCCGCTGCGCACATGGGGCAGCACCCGCACCGGATAAATCTGACCGGCCGTAGGCCAGTCGCCGATGTAGCCGGCGGGGCGGTTCGTATCATTTACGCAGCGGGCGAATTGCTGCACCGGAAGGGGGGTAGGAAGCTGAGTCTTACGCATAGCCAAAGATACGAAATTTTACTTAAAACTAAATATATTAGGCAAGATAATTAAGGACGAAATAAAGAGATTTACGCAAGGTGCGCAGTCGCAAAACGACTCTAGAAGATGAAATAAGCGTGAACAATCAACCGTCTGAATAACAGAATAATAGTTAGCGAGTAATACGGTTTAGCTTATAAGGTGGCAAGCAAAAAAGCAAGTGCGTTTAGCAAGCCGATTTAGAAGAATATATACGATAAAACCCGGCTAGCCGGATGGCATTCCTGTAAAATAACATGGCTTATTTGCAAGTGCTAGTAGCACCTCTTAAACACCCCTTAGCGCTTGTTCAGGTCAAACGCCTGGTAGGCGATGAGCAAGTCGGTGCGGGTGCCCGGCGGGCGGTAGTACACCAGCAAGTCATACTGGTTTTCGGTTTCGGTGTGAGTGCCCTCAAAATAAACTTCGTCGGGTGGGGCGCCGGCTACCTTGGGTGCCACGGCGTAGCTGTAGTTGTAGTAGCCCTGCTTGAGCAGCGCCTGGCCCGTGTAGCGCTGGTTTAGCGAGTCATAAGCCAATCGAAACTCGTCTTTGAGCTGCCAGTCGCTAAGAGCGCCCAGCACGTACACCGGGCCCGGTGCCGGCTGGTCCACCTTCAGGTTGAAGGTGACTTGGGCGTAGTCGCCATTCACGGCGCCATTGCCAAATTCGCGGTTATCGAACACGCGCTGGCCATTGGCATCTTCGTACTGGTTATAGGCCAGGTTGTTGCGGCTTGCTTCGGGTTGCAGCTCCACCTGCACAGGGTTGCCCTGGCGCAGCAAGCGCGCTACCCCCAGGCCATTGGCTTGCAGCGAGCGCGCATCGAAATAGCGGTACTCGCTCAGGCCCGGAAAGGCATTTTCGTAGTTGATGTATTGGTACTCCAGCACTCGCTCGGCGTCGCGCACAAAGGTGGGCCGTAGGTTGTAATGGGCGTTGTCCCAGCGGTAGTTCTGGCGCAGCACTACTTTCACTTCGGCCGATGGGTTTAGCAGTTCCACGGCGCTGTAGTTGATAGCAAAGTTGAGTTGCTGATACGCGTACCGAGCGCCTACCCCCCCCGCCAGAATGCCGGGCTGCAAACTCACGGCTACCTGGTTTTCATATACCAGCAGCCGGCGCGAAAGTAAGGGCGCACCACGCTGGTTTTGCACCACGAGCAGGTAGTTACCGCTCAGCTTCACGCGGGGCACCGACAGCGTGTAGTGGCTGTACGGCACCTTGGTATTGATGGAAGTTTGGTAATTGGTAAGGTTAAACTCGTTTATCTCGCTTAAAAATTGCAAGTCGGTTAGCACCGATGGCTGCCAATTGATATCGCAGCTAATGAGCTTGGCGGTAAGGCGAGATGGCTGCTGGCCAAGCACATCAAACTCCAGGGTAATAGGCTGGTCCTGGCTCAGGGGCACGATGGGCGGGCCCAGCACGGCCGTCACATTGGCATTAGCCGAGGCCACGTAGCACTGCACGCTCCGCACGCTGGGGTCGTAGATGTAGTCCTGGTAGCGCAGCGCAGCGCTGGCAGCCGGCGCTGCGGCCCGCTGCTGGCTGGCGGGCAAGTCGGGGTTGGTGATGGGCGTGCCGAGGGGCACGCAGGCCGTAGCGAGGAGGAGGGGTAGGTAGGGAAGCAGGCGCATGAAGCGAAAGGTACGGCCAGGCCGGCTGGGCGTTCGTGGAGCTAACCCATGTCGGCTTTATTCTCCTCGATAACTTGGATAAATAGTATATATTTAATATATTAGTATATGAAAATACTGTTTCCTTGCTACCCACCTGCTTGAAGCCGACACAGACCTAGCCATTGTGCACAATTTACTCAACCATCTCAGTATTAAGGCCACCGAAATTCATACTTATGTGGCCCAGCGTAGCCGCCCTGTCTCACTCTTCGATAAGCCTAAGCTTGTAAAGCGCAACTTGTAGCTAATCTATTATTATGACAGAAAAACGCGAAGTGCCAATTAAAATTGCCCTTGATGAATTCAGGGTAGTTGGCTATAAATTAATAGATGCTATTGCGGACTTTTATGATACTATTCATGAAAGGCCAGTGACGACTGGAGAAACGCCAACGCAAATACAAGCTGTATTAGGTACTGCTTCTTTGCCAGAGCAGGGTAGGCCTGCGTCAGAAC
The DNA here is from genome assembly GCA_937871705.1 of uncultured Hymenobacter sp. GTDB lineage: Bacteria > Bacteroidota > Bacteroidia > Cytophagales > Hymenobacteraceae > Hymenobacter. The sequence continues at coordinate 4,168 of CALMOO010000155.1, read as the reverse complement.
TGATTTCTACCGCTACTGATTTATTGTTTAATCATTCATTATTAAATGGGCATCCAAAGTTTTTTGGATATATAACTTCTTCGCCCGCCCCAATTGGTGCATTAGCCGATTTGCTTGCTGCTGCTGTTAACCCTAATGTGGGAGCAAATATTCTGAGTCCAATGGCTACTGCTATAGAAAAGCAGACGGTAAAATGGTTAGCAGAGCTTATTGGCGTTTCTTCCTCCTACGGAGGAATACTAGTAAGTGGCGGAAATATGGCCAATCTAACAGCTTTTCTAACTGCAAGAACTGCTAAGGCTTCCAGCGATATAAAAGTAGGAGGCTTAGTAAATATGCCTGGAGAAATGGTTTTTTATTGTTCGAAAGCCACTCATACTTGGATTGATAAAGCAGCGGTTTTATTTGGACATGGTTCAAACGCTGTTCGGTGGATACCTACCGATGCCACTAATAGGATGGATACTGCTATTTTAGCACGAACCATTGAGGAAGATAGCAAGAAAGGCAAAATTCCTTTTCTCGTAATTGGTAATGCTGGTGATGTGAGTACGGGAGTTGTAGATAATCTCAACGAAATAGCGGCTGTTTGCAAAGCCCATAATTTATGGTTTCATATTGACGGTGCATACGGAGCCCCTGCGGCAGTAATTCCTGAATACAAGAATTTATTTGACGGAATGCAAGAAGCAGATTCTATCGCGCTCGACCCACACAAATGGCTTTATGCACCGCTTGAAGCAGGCTGCACGTTAGTGAAAAACCCGCAGTATTCAATTGATACTTACAGTGCTCACCCTGTTTATTATAATTTCGAGGCTAGTACTGACGAGCCAACGCTCAATTACTACGAGTATGGATTTCAAAACTCAAGAGGCTTTAGAGCCTTGAAAGTTTGGCTGGCCTTGCAGCAAGTAGGGAGGAGCGGGTATATAAGAATGATAACGGAAGATATAAAATTATCCCAGTTCTTATTTTCTGAAGCGCAGCGACACCCAGAGCTTGAGGCTGTAACGCAAAATTTGAGTGTTACGACATTCCGTTATGTTCCCGCTGAGTATGCGCAAGCTGAAAAGAGGAATGATACTTACCTAAATGCGTTAAATGAAAAACTATTGAATGAATTGCAGCGAGGAGGAAAAGTATTTTTGTCTAACGCCATTATCGCAAATAAATATTGCCTAAGAGCTTGTATCGTAAACTTTAGAACTTCAAAGCAGGATATTTTAGAAGCTATTGATGTAATAATTGCTGAAGGAGCAAGGATTCACAAACTTATTCAGGAAGCAGTGATTGTTATTTAAATTGAATAATAAGTTAATTATGAATATTGCAGTTGCACGCAAAACACAGTATGTGATTAAACAGAAAAGCCTTAGTTAGAAGCTACTAACTTCTAACTAAGGCTTTTCTGTTTAATAGTTGCTCTTACATTTCTGCTAGCGTTTCCCAACGGTCGTTTTGTCGTACCAACTCTTTTTTAGTTTGCTCAAATTTTAGCGTAGCATCTTTTAGCTGAGCGGCATTATTATAAATTTTGGGGTCGGCTAGCTGCTTTTCGTAAGTGGCTAGCTCCTTTTCCAGTTTATCAATGGCAGCTTCTACCTCGGCTATCTCGCGTAGCGCTTTTTTCTGGTCGGGTGAGGGAGTTTTGGCTGGCATTGCCTCAGCCTTCGGCTCGGGCTTGGGCGCCGCTTTGGGGGTAGGCGCCGCGTTGCCATTCAGCTTGGCGGCTTTGGCGCGGTCTTCCTGCCACTGCTCGTACTCGTGGTAGGTGCCCGGGTACTCCTTCAGCTGAAAATCTTCGATGTACCAAATTTTCGTCGCCACGTTTTCCACGAAGTAGCGGTCGTGGCTGATGACGATGAACGTGCCCTCGTACTGCTCCAGGGCCTGAATGAGGATATTCACCGACTGCATATCCAGGTGGTTGGTTGGTTCGTCGAGCAGCAGGAAGTTGGCTTCCGAAATCAGGGTTTTGGCCAGTGCCACGCGGCTTTTTTCGCCGCCGCTCAGCACCTTGATTTTCTTGTACACGTCGTCGCCCGTGAACAGGAACGAGCCCAGCACGCCGCGCAGCTCCATCTCGTTGCGCTTCGAGCCCGCCTCGTTCATCTCCTGGATAATCTCGTTGTCCACGGTTAGGCTTTCGAGCTGGTGCTGGGCATAGAAGGCCATAATGACGTTGTGGCCCAGCTGATGCTTGCCGGCGGTGGGCGTTTCGGCGCCGGCCACGAGGCGCATCAAGGTCGATTTGCCTTTGCCGTTGGCCCCGATAAGCGCAATTTTATCGCCCCGCTCAATGTGCACGTGCGTATCGCGGAAGATGAGCTTTTCGCCGTAGCTCTTGCCCACGTGCTCCATGCGCAAGATGTGGCGGCCAGGCTGCTGCGTGAAGGTGAACTTGAAATTTACCTTGGCGGCGTCGGGCGCCACGGCGTCAATACGCTCCAGCTTATCGAGCGCCTTTATGCGGCTTTGAGCCTGCTTGGCCTTGCTGGCGCTGGCTTTGAAGCGCTCGATAAAGCGCTCGGCCTGCTTGATGGCCGCCTGCTGGTTGTCGTAGGCACCCTGCTGAATTTCGGTACGTAACACCTTCTCTTCCTGGTAGAATGAGTAGTTGCCGGCGTAGGGATGCAGCTTGCCGCCACTCACTTCCACGGTGGTGTTGGTGGTGCCGTCCAAAAATTCGCGGTCGTGGCTCACGATAATTACCGCTCCTTCGTAGCCAGCCAGGTAGTTCTCAATCCACTTAATAGAGGGTAGGTCCAAGTGGTTGGTCGGCTCGTCGAGCAGCAGCAGCGACGGCTGTTGCAGCAGGATTTTGGCCAGCATCACACGCATGCGCCAGCCGCCCGAAAACGTCTTGAGCGGCTTCTGCAAATCATCGGTGCTAAAGCCCAGGCCCTCCAGAATTTCTTCGGCCTTAGACTGCATGGTGTAGCCACCCAGCGCCTCGAAGCGCTCCTGCAGGTTGGCCAGCTTGTCGACTAAGTCATCGGAATAGTCCGTCTCAAACTTGAGCAGGATTTCATCGATTTTCTTTTGCAGTTGGAGCGCCTCGGCGAAGGCTTGCATGGCTACCATCAGGATGGATTCGTGCGAGTCGTAGCTCAGCAAATCCTGGTTTAGGAAGCCCAGGCTCACGTCCTTGCTCATCGAGATGGAGCCGCCGTCGGGGCGATACTCGCCCACCAGCAGGCGCAGCAAGGTCGATTTGCCGGTGCCGTTGAGGCCTACCAGGCCGATTTTATCCTTGGGTTTGATGTGCAGGCTGGCGCCGTCGTAAAGGGTACGCGAGCCGAAGTGAAAGTCGAGGTCAGAAATAGAAATCATTGCGCAGCGGATATTCGGGCACAAAGGTACGGCCCTACCCCCCACCTAGCCCGCAACGAGGGGGCAGGCCAGAAAAATGAGGCTAACGTAGTTTAAGTGCTCGAAAGGGGGTAGGGCCCGAAAAGGCCATTCTGCTACTAGAACAGCCTTCGCGGCCGGGTAGTGCCGGCTGGAAGCCAGAACAATAGCTATTTTTATTGCCAGCTGTTTGCGGCAGCCTTCGCCGACGGCAGCGGCACCGTTTTCTGGCTTTGGCTCAGTTTCTGGGCTAGCTTGTGCGGCACGCCGGCGCTGTGTAGCAGGCCGGTTACCAAGCCCAGCTTCCAGGCCGAGAACACCGAAAAGCGTGGCTCGCGCCGCGAGCTCATGTCGCCCACCACGAAGCGGCCACCGGGGCGCGGATTGTCGTCCCGGATAACGAGGCCATTCACCAGCCCGGTTTCAGTCCGCGCCAGCAGCGATTTTTGTAGCTCACCGTCTTTATAGCGGTAAAAATCGAACTTCATGCCCGTGTAAAAAGCAGATAGCGTGCCCGTAACCTGCTTTTTATCAACGTGCAAATCGAAGTTAATTCGCTGCACATCACCACTCTTAAAGCCCAGTGTTTTGGTAGGAACCAGCATAGGATTCAGGCTGCTGAGCGGCGCCGGCCCAAAGCTGCCCCAGAGGTGGTGGCGGCCCTGCGGGTCGAGCAAAGGCGCTGTTAGCTGCGCGCGCACTAAGCTGCGGTTCTGCACGTAGGCTGTGGCCGCGCCGGTGAGCGGATGGGCAGCTGACTGGTGGCGCGGGTCGTTGCTGAAATTGCGTAGCGTGGCATTTAAACGGTTGATAG
>CALMOO010000154.1 GCA_937871705.1 uncultured Hymenobacter sp. | reverse complement strand
GGGGTCCCTCGTATTCCAGCTGACGCCGGCCGAAGCAGCGCGGGTGTCGGCTATTTTCTCCCAGATGCACGAGGAGTTAGTTTCCGATTACGCTCACAAGTACGACCTGCTGCGAGCCTACGTGCTAGAGCTGCTGCACCTGGGCCAAAAGCGACAACCCGCGACCGCGCTGCACCCCACCCACTCAGCGGCAGCCCGGCTTGCTTCTCGCTTCGTGGAGCTGTTGGAGCGGCAGTTTCCCCTCAATTCGCCCCAGCAGCGCGTTCAGTTGCGCACGGCCAAGGACTTTGCCGACCAGCTAGCCGTGCACGTCAATCACCTCAACAAAATATTGAAAGCGCACACGGGCCGTACCACCAGCGACCTGCTTGGTGGACGGTTGGCACAGGAGGCCAAGGCGCTTTTGCAACAGTCCGACTGGACGCTTTGGGAAATTGCCGACAGCCTGGGCTTCGTCGATGTGGCGCACTTCTCGCACTTCTTCCGCCGCTATGCTGCCGTGAGCCCCGGGGCGTTTCGCACGCTGGAAGCCGTAGCAGATTGATTTCTACAAGAAGAGGATTGGCGGGTACAACACTGCCAGCAGGGGACCGGAGGACCTTTGTCGTGTTCTATTAACACCACAAATACCTCCCTCATGAGTACTTCCAAAATAGCGCTGCTAACCGGCGGCAGCCGGGGCCTGGGCAAGGACATGGCCTTAAAGCTGGCCCAGCAGGGCATTGATGTCATCCTGACCTACCGCAGCCAGCGGGCTGAAGCCGAAAGCGTGGCCGCCGCCATCGAAGCCCTGGGCCGCCGCGCCGTGGCCCTTCCCCTGAATGCCGCCGACCTGAGCACCTTCCCTGAATTCTTCGCGCAGGTCGCGGCGGTCCTGACCGATACCTTCGGCACCGACCGATTCGACTTTCTTATCAATAACGCTGGCGCCAGCCTCTTTATTCCGATTGCCGAGATGACCGAGGCTCAGTTTGACGAGATGCTGAACGTGAATTTCAAGGGTGTATACTTCCTCACCCAACAGGCGCTGCCGCTGCTGCGCGACGGCGGCCGCATCATCAACATTTCCTCGTTGTCCGCGCGCAGTTCCTTCGCGGGCGTTTCGGCCTACGCTGCCATGAAAGGGGCGGTGGAGGTCTTCACCCGCTACCTGGCCCTGGAGCTGGGCCCCCGGGGCATTGCGGCCAACGTGGTAGCGCCCGGCGCGGTGTTTGGCGGCGGAGCCATGCCCGACACACCCGAAACCCGCGCCTGGGTAACCGGCATCACTGCGCTGGGCCGCACGGCCGAGCCCGCCGATATCGGCGGCATTGTGGCCTTCCTCTGCACCGATGCCGCCCGGTGGCTCAACGGCCAGCGCATCGAGGCAACAGGCGGGGTAATGCTGTAGCAGTAGCGGACGGGCGGGCAATGCCCCGTCCCTCCAGCTGGCCCACAACACCGTTGCGCAGCAAGCGCAGTACCAAGTTATTAATCAGATGAGCATCAACGCTCTAATAATCAACAGAACATCATGGGAAAACTCACCGGAAAAGTAGCAGTTATTACGGGCGCCACATCTGGGATGGCGCTGGCCACCGCCCAATTATTTGTAGCCGAAGGGGCCTACGTCTTCATCACGGGCCGCAGCCAGGACAAGCTCGATGACGCGGTGCGGGCTATTGGTCGCAACGTGACGGGGGTGCTGGGCGACGCCGCCAACCTGGCCGACCTCGACCGTCTCTACGCGACGGTCCAGCGAGAAAAGGGCAAAATCGACGTGCTGTTTGCCAGCGCGGGGACGGGTGGCTTCGGCAAGCTGGTCGAGATTACCGAAGACTTCTTCGACTCCGTATTTGACCTGAACGTGCGCGGTACCCTCTTCACGGTGCAGAAAGCGCTACCC
>CALMOO010000153.1 GCA_937871705.1 uncultured Hymenobacter sp. | reverse complement strand
GACCAAAAAAGGCCCTGGAATTCAACCAGGGCCTTTTTTGGTCTTAGTTCAGCTTGGGCTACTTAATAAGTGTAGCGCTAAACAAGCTTGTTACTAATAAGCTTTATCATTCCCTTTTAAGCAGGATAATGTTTGCAGCACTATTTGCAAATCAAGTAAGAAGGACCAGTTTTCCAGGTACCATATGTCTGCCTTAACTCGCTTGGCCATAGCGGCGGTTTCTTTCGTTTCGCCTCGGTAGCCGCTTATTTGGGCCCAGCCCGTTATGCCCGGCACAATTACGTGGCGGTCCATGAAATTTTCTATTACCTGCGCGTAGTCTTCCGTGTGCTTAAGCATGTGCGGACGCGGGCCAACCACCGACATCTCTCCCCACAGCACATTCAGAAACTGGGGTAGCTCATCAAGGCTCGTTCGGCGCAGGAAAGCGCCGACCTTGGTTACACGCTTGTCATTCTGAGTAGCTTGGCGGCTATCCGAATCTGCGTTGATGGCCATGCTACGAAACTTAAGCCAGTAGAATGGCCGCCCATGTTTCCCTGTTCGTAGTTGCTTGAAAAAAACGGGTCCTCAAGAATCAAGTTTGATAAGCACACCAATCAGTGGTATCAGCCAGCTCAGAACAAGTAAGGCTACCAGCGACGCGAAGAAAATATCGAATGCTCGCTTCACAGCGACATTGGCTCGATTCTTAACTCTATTAGCTGTAAAGGTGTGGCTCATGGCAGCTTAATTAAATTACAGATATTCCTGTTTTACTTCCAAGCCAAAAGTACTCACATATAGTGTAACAATAATATGCAAGAACAATAAAATTTCTTGGAATAAGTAAGGAAAGAACTGGTTAAGCAATAATTCTCCAATCTTCGTTTGCATTTGAACTATAAGCACAACCATTAGACACTTTCCTACAACTATAAATAATTATATATAATAAAAGCTTAACCTATTAGTATTGCTTATCAATCACATTAAAGTTAAAGAAACAGGATTCGGTATAAAAAGCATATGATTTTGGATTTTATAGGCATAAATGCTGTTTATCATTTCTTTAATTTCGCCCGCATTTTTAATTAGTAGTTGCTGCAATACCCAAACAAGCGTAGCAAAAGCTATGACTAGTTCTCAGTATAAGCATTTTCCTACCACCTATGCTATCCGTAAACTCAACAGTTTATGAGTAGTCACCCATACAAGTCAGACTACAGTAAACATCTCTTTGGGCTTCGGTAGACAATCTGTTTGATAGGCATTTTGCGTCAACGCTATCTATATATAAAGACGATTGTGTCGCTGCCAACCTAGCTAGAGCTCAGAGTCGTAGATTTTCTGGTAATAGGCAAGCTATGCGGCCGAAGCCTTCGGCTTTATGCTTTCTTCTACATTATACTTCTGAACTCAGATGCTCCTGACTTACATCACAGGCTACCCTAGTCTCGCGAAGGCTTTTCGTACCTTTGAGGTCTTATAAACATTGCGCTTGCTAGTAGCAAAAGTGTAGCACTTCGCCCTATCCCTTCCCCATGCATCCCGCCCCAGTTGCCCCATACAAGCCTAAAAACCATGTTCGTATCGTCACGGCTGCCGCGCTGTTTGATGGGCACGACGCCGCTATCAATATCATGCGCCGCATCATTCAGAGCAGCGGCGCCGAGGTTATTCACCTGGGGCACAACCGCTCGGTGCAGGAAATTGTGGACTGCGCCATTCAGGAGGATGCCCAAGCTATTGCCATTACCAGCTACCAAGGCGGGCACAACGAGTACTTCAAGTACATGTATGACCTGCTGAAGGAGCGCGGCGCGGGCCACATCAAAATCTTTGGCGGCGGGGGCGGTGTTATCCTACCCTCCGAAATTGCGGAGTTGCAAGGCTACGGCATCACGCGCCTCTACTCGCCCGATGATGGCCGCTCGCTGGGCTTGCAAGGCATGATTAACGACTTGCTGGAAAAAAGTGACTTCCCGACGGGCCAGAAGCTGAACGGCGAGGTTTCACATATAAAGGAGAAGGACGCCCGCAGCATCGGCCGCTTGATTTCGGCCGCCGAGAACTTCCCCGAGGAGTTTGAACGGGTGAAAGGCCAGCTGGTGGCTGATTTTCAGCAGCAGGAAAGTGACAGTTCGCAGCTTCTGACACCCGGCAGAACGCCGGGTGCGCCCATCTTGGGTATCACGGGTACGGGCGGCGCGGGCAAGTCGTCGCTGGTCGATGAGCTGGTGCGGCGCTTTCTGCTTGACTTTCCGGAGAAGACCCTAGCCATCATTTCGGTGGACCCCAGCAAGCGCAAGACCGGCGGCGCGCTGCTCGGCGACCGCATCCGGATGAACGCCATCAACTCGCCTAGGGTGTACATGCGGAGCCTGGCCACGCGCCAGAGCAACCTCGCGCTCAGCCGCTACGTGCAAGATGCGGTAGATGTGGTGAAGGCCGCCGACTTCGACCTGATTATTCTGGAAACCAGCGGCATCGGCCAGTCTGATACCGAAATCATCGAGCACTCCGACGTGAGCCTCTATGTGATGACGCCCGAGTATGGGGCGGCCACGCAGCTCGAAAAGATTGACATGCTGGACTTTGCCGACGTCATCGCGCTCAATAAGTTTGACAAGCGCGGCGGCCTCGACGCCCTGCGCGACGTGCGCAAGCAGTACCAGCGCAACCACCAGCGCTGGGATTCGCCGCTGGAAGAAATGCCGGTGTTCGGCACCATCGCCTCGCAGTTCAACGACCCCGGCATGAACCGGCTCTACCGGGCCATCCTCAGCACGCTGGAGGAAAAGACGGGCGCGCAGTTTGCCTCGCAGCTCGAAACCAGTGCTGAACAGTCGGAAAAGGTGTACATCATTCCGCCGAGCCGCACGCGCTACCTATCCGAAATCGCCGAAACTAACCGCGCCTACGACAAGCGCGTGAGCGAGCAGGTGGCCATTGCCGAAGTGGCCGGCTCGTTTGCGACCCTCGCTAAGCATTATCAGGATGCGCCGGCTAGCCCCGAAACCGCTGGGCTAGACTTCGCCAAAAACGTGCAAACCCAGCTGCGCCGCCTCGACGCCGACGCCCAGGCCATTCTGGAAAACTGGGAGGCTACCCTCCAAAACTACCGCAACCCCGAGTACGTGTACAAGGTGCGCGACAAGGAAATCCGGGTCAAGACGCACACTACTTCGCTGTCGGGCAATAACATACCCAAGGTGGCCGTGCCGCGCTACCTAGGTTGGGGCGACCGCCTGCGCTGGGCTATGCAGGAGAATTTCCCCGGCGAGTTTCCGTACACGGCGGGCGTGTTCCCGTTCAAGCGCGAGGGCGAAGACCCTACCCGGATGTTTGCGGGCGAAGGGGGGCCGGAGCGCACCAACCGGCGCTTCCACTACGTGAGCAAAGGTCTGCCGGCCAAGCGTTTGAGCACGGCCTTCGACTCGGTGACGCTCTACGGAGAAGACCCCGACCACCGGCCCGATATCTACGGCAAAATCGGCAACGCGGGCGTCAGCATCGCCTGCCTCGACGATGCCAAGAAGCTCTACTCGGGCTTCGACCTCTCGCACCCCGCCACCTCGGTGAGCATGACCATCAACGGCCCGGCGGCCACGCTGGCGGCGTTTTTCATGAACGCGGCCATCGACCAGAACTGCGAGAAGTACATCCACCAAAACGGCCTCGAAGCCGAGGTGGACGCCAAAATCGACCAGATTTTTGCCGCCAAGCAGCAGCCCCGCCCCCGCTACCAGGGCGAGCTGCCCGAGGGCAACAACGGCCTCGGGCTGCTGCTACTCGGCGTGACCGGCGAAGACGTGCTGCCCGCCGACGTGTACCAGCAAATCAAGGCCACAACCCTCACCCAAGTGCGCGGCACCGTGCAGGCCGATATTCTGAAGGAAGACCAG
>CALMOO010000152.1:10477-16623 GCA_937871705.1 uncultured Hymenobacter sp. | reverse complement strand
GAGCTGGCTCTTTCGCGAATTATGGGACAGTATGATTGAGCGGCACAGCCTGCGGGCATTTGCCGTCATTTTTCTAGCCTACATGGGCGGCTCGCTCTTTTACAATGCCTACGCCTTCCACCTCATCCACTCGCTGCACTGGCCCGATACCGACGTGTCGATAGTGCAGGGCAGCTGGGGCAGCCTGGTCTCGTTTGTGGTGCTGCTGGGCGGCGGAGTGCTCGTCGACCGGCTCGGGCCCTCGCGGCTGCAATACTGGGTGATGGTGGGCTTGGCAGGCTTTCTGCTGCTATTCTGCTGCTTAGCGCCGTTTTGGTTAAATAAAGCAGTCAGCTTCAGCGGCTTGGTGTTCATGAGTCTCGCCGACCCGCTGCTAAGTATTTCGGCCATGCCGCTGCTCATGGCCTTCTGCCGCCCGCGCATCGAGGGTTCGCAGTTTACAACTTACATGGCGCTCGTCAACCTCTGCACCGTGACGGCCAGCTACCTCAACGGCTGGCTGCTCGAGATAACAACCGCGCCGGTCATCGGGCTTGGCTGCGGCTTGTTGGTGCTGGGGCTGGTGGTGTCCTTGCGCCGCATGCCGCCGCATCCGCAGGCCCAGGCGCAGCAGTTGGCGCGTGCGGCCGCCTAGGCCTGCGAGGGGGGTAGGGGCTAGGCTTTCTTGCGGCCCGCGCCGCCGGGCTTTTTGCCACCGCCGTCTTCCTTATTAACGGTGGCCCAGGCGCGGGCTTCGGCTTCTTGCTCGGGCACGCCGCGCTGCTCGTAGCTTTCCTCGATGTGCTCGGCCTGGCGTTTCTGCTTGTCCGTGTACTTGGACTTATCTCCCTGGGGCATAGTGGTAGCTGGTGAAGTAAAGAATGAGCCGCCCAGTCGTGAGTGGCCTGGTTTTGGTACGAAGTCAGCTGGTTGAGGGTTAAGGGTGTGCTTACCTGGCCAACCTCCAGCCGCCTTATCTTCGCCTCGCCGTTGCCCTGTATAATGGGGTTTTTTCTCCAAAATATGCCATGCGCCACGTCGCCGACATTCCCTACCCCCACGTTAAAATCACGCTCCTGGCTTGGAATGGCAAGTACCTGCTCAAGCTGGAGCAAGGCCCACTGGAGCAAACCTACAAGGTCGCCGAGCTGGACTTGAGCGGCACGCAGCCGCCGGATGTGGAAATCCGCCAGTTGCTCGACGACGAGTTTCTGACTAGCGTGGTGGCGCGGTTCCAGGCCATGCACCACGACCTGCGCGCCGCCTTCGACCGCCACGAGCTGCGCTAAAATCCTTTTCGTAAATCGCCACTCTCTTTCTCAAAAATGCCTATTCTGTCTTTTCGCTTCACGCTGCTCAGTAGCTTATTGCTGCTTGCTGGCGCCGCCCGCGCCCAACTTTACGAAGTAACCACGAGCATTGCTACCCTCGACCGCCGCGACCACTCGGCCGTAACGGTACTAGTCGATGGGCCAGTGGCTAACACCCGCGATTTTTGGCAGCAGTACATGAAAGAAACGTACGACCTGCGCTTTAAAGGCGGCGCCCTGGCGAGCCTGGGCGTAGGCAAAAAAGATGAGCTTTCGGCCCAGCAGATAACCGGCATCAAGGTGTCAAGCCGCCCGATTGACTTGTACGTAAACTTCACGGCTACCAACGACTCTACTACCCAGATAGCCCTGTTTGGTGGGTTTGGGGATAAAACGTTTTTCGACCCCACGCGTACCGTTCCCGAGTTCAAGGGCATGCAGAACATGATGCAGAAATTTGTAGCTGCAGCCCGCGTTAATGCCTATCGCAACCAGGTAAAAACCGCCGAAGATGCCGTAAGCGCTGCCGAAAAAGAGCAGGAAAAGCTTGCAAAGAGCATTAAGTCAGCACAGAGCAATACGGCATCTAACCTCAAGCGCATCGACGAGCTAACCCGCCAGAATGTATCCAACGCTCAGCAAATGCACCAGGACAGCACCCAGCTTACCACCAATGCCACGCTGCGCGAAGCCCTGCGCCTGCGCCTGCAGCAGCGCCGCGAGCGCCTGGCTACCGTAGACCACAAGTAGTTTGCTGCCTGATTTTTATCTTCCGCTCTTAACAGCCAATGAACCCGTCCGACGCCAACTCGCCTCTCGCTACCCTGCGGCAACTCAAGGAACTGCTCGATGCGGGCACGCTCACACCCCAAGAGTTTGAGGCGCTCAAGCAGAAGCTAGTATTTGGTAATGAGGCGGTTGCCCCTACTGCACCCGCCCCGGCGTCGGCCCCGTTTATAGCGTCGCCTTCAGTAAGCGAGGCTTTTACACCGCCTACCTCCTTCCTGGCCGAGGAGGTGCCCGTCTCGCTGCCACCCACCGACAACCTTGCTTGGCCATCTGCCCCTGCCCCGCCGCTGGTAGAAGGCACCGCCTACCCCGAGCTGCCCGATGAAGCTACCGAGCGGCGCAATCCGCTAACGCTCGTTTTTATTATTGGCGGCGTCTTGGTTTTGCTGGGGCTGGTGCTATACCTGGCCCTCGGCAATCGCTCTAGCGATGAGCACGTTACCAGCACTAGTCAAACCGCGGCCGATTCTACCGCCGTCGCGCCCGAAATAGGTCCGCAAGCCCAGCAGATAACCCTGCCCGCGGCTACCGCCCCCGAAACCGTGCGGGTAGCACCAGCCCTACCCCCTGCCACAGTCCCGAGTCAGTTTCGCCGCGATACGGTGCTTGCGCCTGCTTCGGCCACTACCCCTGCGGCTACGGCCCCAGCAGTATCTACCCCCGCCCCGGTTAAAGCGACTCCCAAGGCTGCCTCACCTGCGCCCGCGCCGGCTACTACCCCCGCCGACACGGCTACTACCAAGTCTGGCCAGCCGTGAGCCTTGGGATGGCGTTGCGTCAGTTAGGCGGGGTAGGGCTACTCGTACTCAGTCTCAGCAGCTGCCTTTCGAGCCTTAAGCCACTGCGGCATTTTTCAGAGGCGGCCGGCCCGGCACCCAACTACGCCGATACGACCAATTGGCTGGTGCTGCCGAGCCACCTTGGGGCGGCGGGCCAGCATTTGCCCGGTCTACCCGCCCCCTCACCACCCGACACGGTGGCCGATGTGTTTTTCGTGCACCCAACTACGTATTTCTGGCGTTTCGGCCGTTGGAATGCACCCGTGCGTTTGCGGCGGCTGCGTCGCTACACCGGCCGCACCACCATTCGCAACGTGGCTAGCCTTTTTGCGGGGGTAGGGCGGCTCTATGCGCCTGGCTACCGGCAGGCCACGCTCTACACGTTTTTTGATAGAAAGAACGCTGCAAGTCAGCCCGCTATTGACTTGGCTTATAACGATGTAAGGGCCGCTTTTCAGTACTACCTGACGCATTATAATCATGGGCGGCCCTTCATTCTGGTGGGCCACAGCCAGGGCACCTACCACGCCACACGCCTGCTGCACGACTTCGTCGATAACAACCCCCAACTGCGCAAGCAACTAGTAGCCGCCTACCTCGTTGGCTACCAGGTCAAAGCCATCGAGTATCAGCACCTACCTGCTCTGCGCGACTCGCTTCAAACCGGCGGCATCATAAGCTGGAACACCGCCGTGCGCGGCACCGACTACCCCCCATATTACGGCCTGCTCGCCACCAATCCCCTCACCTGGACGTTCGACTCGGCCGCTGCGCCAGCCAGCCTCAATCGTGGCGGCGTGTCCCTCAGCTTTAAGCGTATCGACTCGCACATTACCGGTGCTCAGGTGCATCGTGGTCTACTCTGGGTCGATGACCCGCACCGTTCCGGCTACCCCCGCCTGCACATCCCAGGTCTCAAGGAGCTGAGCGTATCGTACCACATTGTTGATTATAACCTGTTCTACCTCAACGTGCGGGAGAATGCGCGAGCGCGGGTGAGGGCGTGGCAGTCAGCCGACCATTGAAAATTAGCTAGTCACAAACTTAAAAAATGCTGAACGCAAATAACAAATGCTGCCGCATAGGGAAATGCAGCTCCAATCCCAAACGCTGATGCTAGAATGGTACACTTATGTCGAGCGAGTAACCTCACCAATAATGCACTCGTCGCAGAAGCTGCTAAGAGTAATAAAGCAGATTTTGCATTGATACCAAGTTTGTGAACGATTATCAATACTACTGCCAGATTAGCCACGAAAGAGGCTAGGAGAACTGTTAAAAATAGTAGGTGCTGCTTCCAAGACCAGGATGTCTCTGAATACCTCATTGAATCCTATTTGATAAACACTTACAAAGAAAAAGCCCGCTGGCATACTGCCAGCGGGCTTTTTCTTTTCAAAAGTAATTCAGGCTAAAAACTAAGCCCCAATTGCTACGCGCTTGAACGACTCAACCGTCATGCCTTTCGACGTTTTGTCGAGCAACTGCGCGATTGTTACCGAGTTGTCTTTCACAAACTCCTGGTTCAGCAGGGTATTGTCTTTGTAGAACTTGTTGAGCTTGCCTTGCGCGATTTTCTCCAGCATAGCTTCGGGCTTGCCTTCGGCGCGCGCCTGCTCTTTGCCGATTTCAATTTCACGCTCAACCGTAGCCGAATCCACACCGTCTTTGTCAACGGCAACAGGCTTCATAGCTACGATTTGCATGGCTACGTCGCGGCCAACTTCCGCAGTATCAGCGCCACCTACGTTCTTCAGGCCTACAAGTACACCCTTCTTGTTGTCCGAATGAATGTACGAAGCCACTTTCTCGGCAGTCAGGGTAGCGTAGGTCAAGTCTAGCTTCTCGCCGATTTTGCCCGTCAGTTCCGTAATGTGCTCCTGCACGGTACGCCCGTCAGCCTCGGTAGCAGCTAGTAAATCCTCTTTGGTGCCAACGTTAGTTTTAACGGCAGTATCCAAGATTTGCTGCACCAGCGTGCGGAAATCTGCTACTTTGGCTACCGACTCAGTTTCGCAAGCCAGCGCAACCAGCTTACCAATTGTGCCATCAGCACTCACGTTTACCAATACCAAGCCTTCCGAAGTGGTATTTTCGGCGCGCTTGTCGGCAATTTTCTGGCCCTGCTTGCGCAGGATGTCACGAGCGGCTTCGAAGTCGCCATCGGCTTCGGTCAGCGCTTTTTTACAATCCATCATGCCCGCGCCAGTCATGGTGCGGAGCTTGTTTACGTCTGCGGCGGTGATAGCGGCCATATCAGTAGCGCGGACTTTAATCCGCAAATTGGGGTAAGAAAGATTTTTACGTTTTACGTCGCGGGCTACAAAGCCCGCGCTATACAGAAAAAGGGAACTGTCAAGCACTTGCCTCGACCGTTCCCTTTTTCATTATTAGTTGAAAACAAACGGCTTAGCCTTCGTTGTCAGCTTCGGTCTTCTCCGCAATGGCAGCTTCGTCAGCTTCTTTGCGGTCGGCATCTTCTTTGTCAACCTTGCGCTCCGACAAGCCATCTTCGATAGCTTTGCCCATCACGCCCACAATGAGCTGAATAGACTTTGAGGCGTCGTCGTTGGCTGGAATTGGGAACTGCACCAAATCAGGGTTCGAGTTGGTATCGCAGATAGCAAACACCGGAATGCCCAGCTTCTGAGCTTCTTTCACGGCAATGTGCTCACGCTTCACGTCTACCACGAAAAGGGCAGCGGGTAGGCGGCTCAACTCCGAGATGCCGCCCATTACGCGCTCCAGCTTCTCCCGCTCGCGGGTTAGCATTAGCTTCTCGCGCTTAGCCAAGGCAGCATAAGCCGTGTTTTCTTTCACCATCTTGTCGATGGTGCTCATTTTTTTCAAGCTCTTGCGGATGGTGGCGAAGTTCGTCAGCATCCCGCCCAGCCAGCGGTCAGTTACGAACGGCATCTTGAGGCGTTGGGCCTCGGTCTGCACAATCTCCTGCGCCTGCTTTTTGGTGGCTACGAACATCACTTTGCGGCCGCTCTTCGCAATGTTGCGAATAGCATTGGCAGCGTAATCCAGCGAAGCCAGCGTCTTGTTGAGGTCGATAATATGGATGCCGTTCTTCTCCATGAAGATGTACGGCGCCATTTTCGGGTCCCACTTGCGTGTCAGGTGGCCAAAATGGGCACCCGAGTCAAGCAGTTCTTTATAGGTGGTGGACTGAGCCATGATAGTCTGCTTCGAATATTAGCGTTTAGAGAACTGGAACGAGCGACGTGCTTTGCGCTTGCCTAACTTCTTGCGCTCAACCATGCGAGGGTCACGAGTCAGGAAG
>CALMOO010000152.1:0-10467 GCA_937871705.1 uncultured Hymenobacter sp. | reverse complement strand
GAAGCCTTCTTTTTTCAAAGCCGGGCGGGTTTCTGCGTTGTCGCTTACCAAAGCCTTGGTGATAGCGAGGCGAATAGCCTCGGCCTGACCAGCGATGCCGCCGCCACTCACGTTCACTTTGATATCGTACTGGCCAACTTGCTCCAGAATGGCCAAGGGCTGGTTCACGATGTTCTCCAACAGCTCGTTGGCGAAGTAGGACTTCATGTCCCGGTTGTTGATAGTGATATTCCCTTGCCCGGCCTGCATGTAAATGCGGGCCACCGAGGTTTTTCTTCTACCAGAGGTGTTAGTAGCTGCCATTTAGTGGGAAAAAATACACGGTCAAAATTGACCGTAAAACAAAGATTTACAGGTTTTTTAGCTCGTAAGGCTGGGGCTGCTGAGCCTCGTGCGGATGCTCGGTGCCAGCATATACGTACATGTTGCGGTACTGCTCGGCCCCTAGGCGATTGCCTTGCAGCATGCCTTTTACGGCGTGCTCGATAGCCTTGCGCGAGTCGCGGTTCATCTGCTCGCGCAGGGTGCGCTGCTTCTGGCCGCCGGGGTAGCCCGAGTGGCTGATATACAGCTTCTCGGTCATTTTCTTGCCCGTCACGCGCAGCTTGTCGGCGTTGATAACAATCACGTTATCGCCGCAGTCGGAGTTGGGAGTGAACGAAGGCTTGTGCTTGCCACGCAGCAGACTAGCAATCTGGCTGGCAACGCGGCCCAGCGGGGCCACGCTGGCGTCTACGATAACCCAGTTTTTCTGGGCGTTGGCCTTGTTGACGTGGGTCGTCTTGAAGCTCAGGTGGTCCATGGAGATGGTAAAAAATTACCGGCTAAACAATTGACAATAAACCCCAACCCGTTCGGGGCTGGGGAAAAACGGACACAAAGGTACGGGTTTTTCGGCAGATTGCCAAGCGCATAGTGAGATGTAGCAGCTAATATATGGCCGTGGCCAGTCCACAACTTGGGTGAGCTAGTCTTCTAAACTGACTGCAGTCAGGAAAAATTCGAGTATAGCCTGAGCTAGCGCCGGCTGTATAGCTCCAGCAGGCCCGACGGCGAACGGTAAGCCAGGCGGTAATGCTGGGTTAGATAATCGTTTATTAGTATCCTGTTAGGAACGGAGCCAAGAGGACTAGGCAGGTTTCTGGCCCATAGCAGCACATAGCCGGCCGGATGGGTGAGCAGGAGGGGGGTAGGGCGAGCGGGTGTAGCATTGGGCTCCCGGATAGGCAGATGGCCCGGCCGCCAGAACAACGGAAAATAATCGGTTTCAGCCTCGTAGTTTTCAAAGTCAAGTAGCTGTCTTTCAAGACTTACGTAAGAGGCTGCGTGAGCAAGCATATTGTAGCCGCTAGGATACTCTCCACCGTCGGGCATGTGCGCCGGTTGGGCGTAGATGAGGGGTAGCAGCGAGGCGTTGGGCCGTAGCTGAGCCGCTACCGATAAGTAGTCAGCCAAGCCCGATTGCAGCGTCTGGTACTTTGTATAGCGAAAGCCGAGAAACAGCACGGCAACCGTAGTCGCGGCGGCCAGCAGCACGGCCCGAATCTGGGGCGGGTACTTTATCGTTGTTAGGCTCCCGAGCAGCAGCAAGTAGCTGAATATGCCCCAGCGCGGTTGAATAACACTACCCCCCGAAATGGTGTCGGGCAATAGCACATAGGCCAGCACCATGAACAGCGCCCCCAGCAGCCAAGCCCAGGCCGGGCTAGTCGACTGGCGCCTCAGGTGCTGCCAGGCCGCAAAAAGCAACGCAGCGCTGAGCAGCCCGGCAAAGAGTAGCCGATAGCTGGCTTCGGCACCCACAGCATAGTGCCAATAGCCGGCGGTTAGCTTGAAAGGCGGATAGCCAGGATTGCTTGCCGTCATGTGGCGGATGGGCACCAGCTTAATCCAGTCAGTCAGGTTGTGGCGGAAGCTCTCGGCCGGCTGCGCCGTTTCGGTGCCTTTGTTCCAGAAATACCAGCCCAGCAGTGGCAGCGTGGGCAAGTAAGCCAAAGCAACAGTCAATAGCATGCGGCCTAGCTCCGGCAGGGAAGCACGGGGCCGCCCCAGCGCTTGCTCCAGCACAAACAACCCCAGCATTAGCCCCGACACCAGGTAGGATAGCGGATGCGAAAAGTAAAGCAACGTCACTAGTCCTGCCAAGGCCCCTACCGAGCGCACGGGGGGGGTAGGGCGCGCCACGTGGCGGCGCCAGTAACCCAGCACCAGCAGCAGCAGCACTAGGCTAAGGCAAAAATTGTAGAAGCCAAAAATGAATACTACGCTGTAAATGAAGGGGAAAACTAGCGTAGCCAGGAAGCCCGCTGCTGGCTGCCAACTGCGGATAAGGTAGCGCATGGCCAGTGGCAGGCCAACGACATAAGCAGTTTGGAGCAGCTTTTCGGCCAGCCAGGGCGGCAGCACGGCGAGCATGCCGCCTAATAGCAAATGGCTGAGATAGTTGGGCTCCGGATTGATGTTGAAAGCCAGCCACTGCTGAAACATGCCGTGCGGCGCCAGTAGCATGGCCTTTAACAGCCAGGCATTGTAGAGGTGGGTAGGGCCGTCGATGGTTAGAAAGTAGTGCCAGCGCCAGATGGGCAGCGCGTACAGCCCTACCAGCAGCCAGAATGCCAGTTGCTCTACCTTGAAAAAAGACCAGTTTTTCATCATGCTTGCGCGCATAAGAGTAGCTCATCGCTATATAAGCTCATGGCTGATATAGGAACTTGTCGCAACCTGCCGTTGCGCTCAGCTCAGGCTTACTGATACTGTCGTAGCGTCTCGACCAGCACCCGAAAGTCCTTGGGGTAGGGCGCTTCTACCTTAATCGGCTCGCCATCGAGCCCCGTAAAGCCTAGCTCTGCCGCATGCAGCGCAAAGCGCTTGATGAACGGCTGCTCGGTTTCGCCTTCCTTCACGTTAAACTTCTTTTTCAGTGAGGAAAGGTAAAAATCCTCGCCGCCATACAGCGTGTCGCCCACAATTGGCGTTTGCACATACGCCAGGTGTAGCCGAATCTGGTGCATCCGGCCCGTTATGGGCTCGCACTGCACTAAGGCGTGGCGGGCGTAGGTTTCGAGGGTAGTGAAGCGCGTTTCGGCGGGCTTGCCCTTGAAGGCCAGGCGCGCTTTGCCGCTCTTGGTGGTTTCGATGTTACGCTCTACCACAAATTGCTCTAGCGGCGGCGCACCCCAAGTCACAGCGTGGTATATCTTGTGCACTTCACGATTCTCGAACTGCATCGAGATATGGCGATAAGCCTCGGGGTTCTTGGCTAGCACCAGCGAGCCGCTGGTGTCGCGGTCGAGGCGGTGGCCTACCTGGGCATCGTCGGCGTACTCGCGGGCCAGACGTAACAAGCTGGCCGCTACCCCAATGCGCTCATCGAGGGTAGAAAGAAAGGGTGGCTTGTTGACAACGATATAATCGTTGTTCTCAAACAGAATGAGGTCTTTGAACTTAGGGGGCTTCACGGGGTGTGCGGTTAGGGCACCGCGCCGGGGTGAAGCTGCCGCTGGCAGCTGGCGCGAACCACAAAGTTAGCCGCGCGGCCCCACCGGGCGAACCTGCACCGGGGGCGCGTGCTTGGGGCGGGGTAGCTTAAACTCCATAGTGGTGCCCTCGCCCACCACGCTGTGAATGCGAATGCTTGACTTATGCGCTTCCACAATATGCTTGCTGATAGCCAAGCCCAGCCCCGAGCCGCCCGCCGCTCGCGAGCGGCTTTTCTCGATGCGGTAGAACCGCTCGAAAATGCGCCCCTGATGCTCAGGCGCGATACCAGCCCCGTTGTCGCGCACCGCAATGCGTACTCCCTCGCGCCCCGTTGCCAGCGATACTACTACTTGGCCACCCACCTCCCGGCCGTACTTCAACGCGTTGTCAATCAGGTTGACAAGTACCTGGCGGATGCGGTTGCGGTCGGCCACTACGGGTAGGCCAGTGGCAGATAAATGCGGCGGAAACAGTGCCAAGGTGGCCCCACGCTGGCGGGCTTGCTGCTCGAGCAGCTCGAAAATTTCTTCAATCAGCTCCACAAGGTCGAAGCGCTGGCGGCGCATGCGCACTACCCCCTTCTCTAGCTGCGAAATGGTGACAAGGTCCTGCACCAAGGTGTCGAGGGCATCGAGGCTGGCGGCGGCTTTTTGCAGAAACTTGCGCCGAGTGGCGGGGTCCATGCCTTCTTCGCCGTCCTCTTCTTCGTCCAGAATGGTGTGTACGAAGCCCTGAGCGGCAAAGAGCGGCGTTTTCAGCTCGTGCGACACGTCGGCCAGAAACTCGCGGCGCAGCACTTGCAGTCGCTTCAGCTCATCAAATTCCTGCTGGCGGCGCTCAGCCGTATCCAGTATCTCGTCGCGCAGGCGCTTGAGCGGCTCTGGCCGAAACAAGAACTTGTTGCTTAGTTTCTTAAATTCTTTGCGCTTAATGTGCTCCAGCCCAGTATAGATGCCATTGATTTCTCGAAAAATCAATGCCTCAAACGACAGGTACACTAGCAGAAAGCAGGCAGCCACCGTAACGCCACCCGCTAGGAAAGCCTCGCGCACGGGCAAGCCCGGCATCACGTACGCAAACGTGGTAAGCACTCCCGCCACCAGCAGCGCAATTAGGATAGCAATGGTGCGGGAAGAGAGATTCATAAAGGATTGCGCGCAATGTAGAAAGATGAAAAATTAAAAACGTCGCTGCTGAACAAGGATATTTTCAAATTAATTATATTTCTGCATTTCGCGCATTGTTGGGTTTAATCGGCGTTAAACTTATAGCCTACCCCCTTGATGGTTTGGATATGGTGGTCGCCTACTTTTTCGCGCACTTTGCGCACGTGCACGTCCACGGTGCGAGCCAGCACAAACACGTCGTTTCCCCAGATATTTTGCAGCAGCTCGTCACGGCTGAACACCTTGTGCGGCGCCGCTGCCAGGAAAGCTAGCAGTTCAAATTCCTTTTTGGGCAACGTGATTTTCTTGCCATCCTGGTACACCGCGAAGCCTGTGCGGTCGATGCGTAAGCCGTTGATGTCAATAGCTTCTACCCCGGCATGGGGGTCTTGGTCGCGGCGCACCACGGCAGCCAAGCGGCTCAGCAACGCCCGGGGCTTGATGGGCTTAGCAATAAAATCGTCGGCGCCAGCCTCAAAAGCGGCCACTTCTGAGAACTCCTCGGAGCGCGCCGTCAGCACCATGATGTAGGTGTCCTTGAAGCGAGGCTGCTCGCGCAGCAGGCGGCAGGTAGCGATGCCATCGAGGTGGGGCATCATTACGTCGAGCAGGATGATGTCGGGGCCAAAATCGGCGGCGATGGCCAAGGCTTGGCGCCCATCGCCGGCCGAGGCCGTGAGGTAGCCTTCCTTCTTGAGATTGAACTCGAGTAGCTCAACGATGTCGGGGTCGTCGTCCACCACAAGAATTTTGTAGGAAACAGCCTTTATTGACCCTGACTTTGAATTGACGGTAGCAGCCACAACAACGGTGCAAAAGGGAGAATGGCTTTCGCGCTGCAAAAGTACCAGCCCCACCCCAGGCCGTATGTTACGTTTATGTGATGCGACTCAGCTACTGTGCACTAACCATGTTGAGTTTACTCTTCAGGCCATCGTATTTGTACATGTCTACCTTCACAGAGCCCACAAACAGCTCGGCTTGAAATAGCACCGGTATTTTGTTGCGGTCATCGGAGAGGTAGACTTTGATAGCATCCTCGCCCTGAAATATCTTGTTCTTCGGCATCTTCGGCACCAGCTTTAGTACCCGAATTGTACCGGCCTTGGTTTCGACTACTTCGTGGCCTTTGAAGGTAACTTCCAGATTAAAAGTCGATTCGTCGAAAAAGCCAGGCATTTTAATAACATCGCCTGGCTTCATGTGCTCGTAGTGCAGCGTGCGTAGGTAGTAGAAGCCGCTCACCAGCTCCTGCGCATTATTAGGAATCTTGTAGGTGGTGCGGGTTGGAGTTTCCCGGTCATGTACCTGCACGTCGGCCAGGTCGCGCAGGTGGTCAAAATCAACGGTTTCCTTCTTATGATAGCCTTTCTCCGTAATGTCGCGAGTAGCGCGCAGGGGCAGAATACTGGTCGTATCAATAAAGGAGCGCCACTGGTCGTGAATGTGCAGAAAAAAATCGAACGAGCCCGTGGTGTGGCCGCTCACTGTGGCGCGGTAGCAGGGGCGCTCGGCCACCCGCTCGAGCGAGCCCGACGTTTCGACCACCGCCTCAGCGGCGTTTATTAGCCCATAATGCACCTTATAGCGTATCGTTTCGCCGGCCCGAAAACTGGGATTGGGCCACACCCGCACGGGTTCGGCAGTGCCTAGGGGCTGCGCCCAAGCCGTGCAGACTAGCAAAAAAGGAAGACACAGTAGCCAGCGGCGGGTCATAGTTGAAATAACGGGATAACGGGAAAACAATAACTACGAAATAATTGCAAACAGAATGCCACGACAAAAGTAGGGGCCGCCAAAGGCAAAGCAGAATGAGCGTTTGGCAAAGCTAAGGGGGGTAGGCGTGCGTCATAGACAAGCCAGCTTCTTTGTCCTTTAAAGTACAATACGGGTGGCCCTACCCCCCTTAGTTCGGCTGATGCCCTAAACACAAAAGCCCGCTGCTAAGTGGCAGCGGGCTTTTCTAAAATAAGAGTTAAGCTGGTAGCTTACAGCGTGTCATCGCCGTCCTCAGGACCGCTCATGTCAACCGGAATAACATCGGTGTCACCTTTTGCCAAGGTGCGGATTTTGGCTTCAATCTGGTCGGCTAGCTCAGGGTTGTCGAGTAGCAGCGTTTTTACAGCTTCGCGGCCTTGGCCAATCTTGCTGTCGCCGTAGCTGAACCACGAGCCCGACTTGGCAATGATGCCCATGTCGACGCCCAAGTCTACGATTTCACCTACTTTCGAGATGCCTTGGCCGTAGATGATGTCGAACTCAACTACTTTGAAGGGCGGCGCTACCTTGTTCTTCACCACTTTTACTTTGGTGCGGTTGCCGGTCACGTTGTCCTTGTCTTCCTTGATTTGGCCGATACGACGAATGTCGAGGCGTACCGAAGCGTAGAATTTCAGGGCGTTACCACCGGTCGTCGTTTCGGGCGAGCCGAACATTACGCCGATTTTCTCGCGCAACTGGTTGATGAAAATACAGCAGCAGCCCGTCTTATTGATGGTGCCGGTGAGCTTGCGCAGCGCCTGGCTCATTAGGCGGGCGTGCAGGCCCACTTTCGAGTCGCCCATGTCGCCTTCAAGTTCGCCTTTGGGCACAAGGGCCGCTACCGAGTCAATAACAATAATATCGATAGCGCCCGAGCTGATAAGCTGGTCGGCAATCTCCAAGGCTTGCTCGCCGTTATCGGGCTGCGAGATGAGCAGGTTTTTGGTGTCAATACCCAATTTCTGGGCATAGATTGGGTCGAAGGCGTGCTCAGCGTCGATGAAGGCTGCCATGCCACCAGCTTTTTGCGCTTCAGCAATGGCGTGCAGCGTCAGGGTCGTCTTACCGCTCGACTCCGGGCCGTAAATCTCAATCACGCGGCCACGGGGCAAGCCACCCACGCCGAGGGCGATGTCCAGCGAGAGCGAGCCCGTGCTGATAGCCGGAATGTCGACCACCTTCTGGTCCGAAAGCTTCATCACGGTGCCTTTGCCGAAGGCTTTGTCCAGCTTATCCATCGTGAGCTGAAGCGCTTTGGCTTTCTCAGCGGCGGGGTTAGCGGGAGCGTTTTTCTCGGCTTTGTCAGTTGCAACTGCCATGTCGGGGAAATTAGGGAAAAAGTAGTTAGGTTTGGTGCTTTTACTGGGTAAGCAGCCGCACGCAGCTCCCAAATATAGCGGGTTTGAAACCGTAATCTGGCTGTTTGCGGGCGGCTTTTTCTAACACAGCACCCCTGGGTTTCGTGCCGCTCGAAGGGGAAATATATGGGGAAATTTCTAAAATTTTTGGGATGCCTTGGCACTGTGCTATTTATGGCTGGCAAGGCGCAGGCACAGCTAGATAATCGGGCATTCACTTCGCCCGAGCCCGGACGCAGCCGCACGGCTACTACCGAGCAACAAGCTTCAACTGACTTAGATGAGGCAGAACTCCAAGCAGCTCCACAAGGGGGTGACCTGCGCCTCTCGCTTAGCTCCTTTACCTTCTTCAAAGATAACGAATATTTCAACAAGATATCTGACGGTTACACGCTGTTTGGCAGTCAGTTGAATCCGCAACTGGTTTACTACCCCACCAAAGACCTACGGCTCGAAGCAGGCTTATTTCTCTGGAAGGACTTTGGCAACCCGCAGCTGCAACAAGTGCGCCCCACCTACCGCGCTACCTGGACGCACGGTAGCAGCCAGTTCGTCTTCGGCAACATCCGGCCGCACCTCAATCACAACTATATAGAGCCGCTGTTCAATTTTGAGCGTGTAATACTAAAGCCATTAGAAGAAGGCTTGCAATATCGGCTCAATACGAAGCGCGTTTTTGTGGATGTATGGGTCGACTGGCTGCGGCAGCAATATAGATATAGCAACTATCAGGAAGAGATAGCCGGTGGCATGAGCAGCAGCTTTCGCTTGACTGGGGAAAATAGCAAGCTGCAGGTATCGATACCCTTCCAGTTCACGGCGCAGCACCACGGCGGGCAGATTGACACACTAGATAAGCCGCTCCAGACGCTATTCAACTACGCGACGGGGGTAGTAGCTCGGTTGCCACTGCGGGGGGGGGTAGTGCAGGCCGTGCGGCTAAATTCCTATGGCCTGCTTTACGACGACCATTCATTTGTTTTTCAGCTGCCTTACCACGCTGGCAGTGGCCTCTACCTCAACGGCACGCTCGAAACGCGCTATGCCGACCTGATGCTGAGCTACTGGCGCGGCCACCAGTTTTATGCGCCGCTGGGCGGCACTTATTACCAATCGGTTTCCTCTACGGTGTCCGACCCAACTTTTACAGACCCCGAGCGCCAACTGCTCATCGTGCGGCTGCTGCGCGACTTTCGCATCAGCGACGCTGCCGCCGTGACTGTGCGCGTCGAGCCGGTCTATGATTTCAACGCCAAACTACTGGATTTCTCGTTTGGCGTGTACCTTAACTTCCGGCAGGAATGGCTGCTCGGCAACCTCGGACAGCGCGTGCGGGTAGGGCAGTAGCCGTCCGTATGCGTTACTTACTTGGTACGCACAAAGTGCAGGATATCGGGCAGCCGCGGGCGGCTATCCCAAAAATTGAATCGGAACCGGGGTAGGGAATCTGGTAGAATTTCTGGTTCCTGCAGGCAAAAGCCTTGTGCTTGTGCCACTTGTTGCCCCCTGGCGTTATCAGCAAAGCACCGGATGAGCAAGCGCTCCACGCCTACTTGCTCAAACCCAAACTGTATGATAGCAGCCAGCGCCTCGCGGGCGTAGCCGTAACCTTCGGCGGTTGGCGCTAGGTAATAGCCGATTTCGGCCTGCCCGGCGCGCTGCGGCATCAGGCAGATGTCGCCAAGGTAGCTTTGGCTTACTAAGTGCCATATTCCGAACACGTAAAAACGCCCGGTACGCCAGTCGTCGGCGAAGGATGCTAGCTGTGCGCCGGCCGCCGCCAAGGTTGGCACCGCCCGCAAGCGGTCGGGAAAGGATGCCTGAAGCCGCTCGCGACTTTGGTCAAGCACCGCAAAGAAGTCTGCTGCGTCGTCCGCTTGGTAAGGGCGCAATCGTAGGCGAGCGGTTTCGAGCACAAAGGGCTTCAAGCCCATGATGGACGGGGCGGCTGGCATGCCGAAAGATAACCCCACGAGCCGCTAATTGGTAAAAGAAGAAAGACTCCCTCACTTTTTCTTCTATTTACTATGAACAGACTGCAAAGCAAAGTAGCCATCGTTACTGGCGGCGGCTCGGGTATTGGCGAGGCCATTGCCAAAAAATTCGCGAAAGAAGGCGCTGCCGTGGTTGTGGCCGGCTTGCCCGAAGACCCCGTGCAGGCGGTGGTGCAAGAAATAACTGCCGCCGGTGGCCGGGCCGTAGCCTTCGAGGGTGATATATCGAGCCAAGCTGTAGCCGAAGCTTGCGTGCAAACTGCCATCGGCAGCTTTGGGCAGCTTGATATTTTGATAAATAATGCCGCTGCTTTTCCGGCGGCTACCGAGCTGGATAAGTACCCACCTGAGGCGTTTGAGTACATGATTAAAAACAACATCTACACGACCTTCTACATGAGCCGGGCGGCGCTGCCCGAACTGAAAAAGACGCGCGGCAACATCGTAACAGCTGGCTCGGAAGCGGGCCACATGGGCGAGCCCATGAACACGCCCTACGGCGGCACCAAGGGCTTCAACCATGCTTTTACGAAGGGCATCGCGTCGGAGCAAGCCAAGTATGGCGTGCGGGCTAACTGCGTGGGTCCGGGCCCCATCGACACAGCCTGGACGCATAAGGAAACCGGCCCCATGACCGCCGAAATGGAGAAACAAACCGTGGAAGGAGTGCCCATGGGCCGCCGCGGCATCACCGAAGAAGTAGCCAAC
>CALMOO010000151.1 GCA_937871705.1 uncultured Hymenobacter sp. | reverse complement strand
GCCTGACACTGTTCAGGAATACGCGTGCTCGCTACGCCGCTTTATTCAACCCGCCAATTGGGTATCCACAAGCTGATTTGCCGACGGTTATTGCCCCAGCTGTTACTCGCCTAGTCAAGCCGGCATAAGCTTGGTGTGCTAGGCTGCGCTGTAACCTTTGCCCGTAACTTAGCACAGATAATTTTAATAAGCCCTCCTTTGATGACCCCGCGCGACCTGCCTGAAGTAGTATCCGAACTGATTATCGAAATGCATGAAGTGCGCTCGGAACTTAATGCGCTTAATGGTAGGGTTGACCGGCTGGAGCAAACAGTTGAGGAGGGACTTCGCCTAGTGCGGGAGGAAAACCGGCAGAATACTGACCGGCTTATTGAGAGCTTTTCACGTAGCATGGCACCGCTTATTGACCGAGTGCTGAACCACGAAACCCGCCTGAATAACCTATAAACGCCACAGGCTTAAGTATTTGCGCGGTTCTGCTCACCTGGCCATTGGCCTTATTACGGGGGTAGCGGTGGCGGGCTTGGTGTCCGGCGTGCCGTTTTCGCTACCCGGCATTGCGCTGGCTGGCTTCTCGGCCCTCGCCCCTGACCTCGACCATCCCGAAAGCCGCCTTAGCCAGCGCCTGGGCTTCGCGCAGGGCTACGTGCGCTGGGCCTTTGGCGCGGCGGCGCTGGGGCTGGCCGCCTACGCCTACTTTCAACTTAGGCCCGGCCCCGACCAGCGCTTGAGCTACGTAGCGGCCCTGGCCTTTGGGCTGTTGGCGGTGGCCCTGCAGGGCGGCTCGGCGCGCAAGCTGGCGCTGCTCTTCACGGGCCTGGGTACGGTGCTGGTAGGACTATATACACATTTTTTATGGCTAAGTCTACTCGGTTCGTTTATCTCCGTAGCGCCGTTTACCTCGCATCGCTCTTGGACGCACACCCTCTGGGCCACGGCTTTTTGGACCTACATCGGCTACCTGGCTAACCGTAGCTTGGGCTGGCATGGCGTAGCGCACTACGCCGGCGCTGGCTATGCCTCTCATTTACTGGCTGATACGCTTACTAAATCGGGCGTGCGCTGGCTGCTGCCGCTAGCCGACTTCAGTTTCAAGATACCGCTGCTCAGCACTGGCTCCAAAACCGGCAACCTTATCGAGGCCGCTATTTGCCTGGGCTATGGCTTGTTGGTGCTAGGCTTAGTCATCGGTCGACTAGGGTTTTAGGCGCCAAATGTTGCGGTTGTGCGGGCAAACTATTAGTTTCGCATCGGAACGTGCAGCTGGCTGGGGTGGAAGTATACTAACGTGACCTATACAGCGCGGCCGCTTTGCGTCCGTAGGATAAATTTATTATCTGATTTATAGTTAGTTACTTGCGCTGGCCACGAGCCACCTATGCTCTATCCGCTTTACCGCCAAGAATCCTCTACTCCCACTTAATACCCAATTTTTATGAACCAGATGAATAGTCCCCTCATCCGGGTCGGCGTTTTTTACGACGGCAATTATTTTCTTAAGATTAGTGATTATTATTATTTTCAACATGAGCGCAAGGCGCGCATTAGCCTCGAGGGACTACACGAATTTATTCGCCACCAAGTAGCTGAGGAAGAAGACGTAGACGTGCGCCTGGCGCAAATTACCACTTCCCACTTCTTCCGGGGCCGCCTTTCGGCTACCGAAGCCCGCGACAAAGACCGGTTGTTTCACGACCGTTTGCTTGATGATATCCTGATGAACCTGGGCGTGTGCACGCACTACATGCCCCTCAAAACCCGTGATGGCCGCCTCCAGGAGAAAGGCATCGACGTGTGGCTCAGCCTAGAAGCGCTCGAAATGGCCCTGCATAAAACGCTAGACGTGGTGGTGCTCATCGCCGGCGACTCGGACTACGTGCCGCTCATTCGCAAGCTCAACACGGTGGGCACCCGCGTGATGCTGCTCAACTGGGACTTTAAATATGAGGATTTTAAGGGCGAAACGCGCGTAACGCGCGCCTCGCAGCACCTGCTGGAGCAGGCAACTTACCCCGTTGCCATGCACGCTGTTATCGACCGCGGCTTGCAGGAGCAGGACGAAGTGGTGGAAAACATGTTTGTGACGCAGAGCGAGCCTGCTGCATTTGCCCCCACGGCTACCAGCGGCAACGGGGTTAGCTTCAGTGCCAGCCCAACGACCACGCCAGCAGTCCCTACCCCTGCTACGCCAGGTGCTCGGATAGTGCGCGCCAGCGGCCCCACGGCGGCCGGCCCGGTAGGTACGATAGGCATCAGCACCATCAAAAACCTCAAGAACGGGTTTGGCTTCGTGGTAATGCCCCCAAATAACTTGTTTTTCTCCTATGCCGACTTGTCGGAAGGTGACTTCAACGACCTGCGCGAAGGTGACTGGGTAGAATTTACGGTGGGCCGCAACCACCGCGACGAAGACTGTGCCCGTAATGTGCGCAAAGTAGCCGCCCCTAACCTGACTGGTGACGAAGATGGTGAGTACGAAACCGCAGTCGTAGGGCAGTCGCTCAGCGCCACGCTGTAGTCGTCAATGAGTGAGTTGGTGAACGAGCCCAGGAGTGAATCGGCTTAGCCGCTCAACTACAGCTCCTTGCTTATCAAAAGTTTTGAAAGCCCGTTGCGAAAGCAGCGGGCTTTTTGTTTGTTAACGGCCGATACCTAACTGTGTTTTTGACCTTACTCCGGCGCCAACTCACTCAAGCGCTTGCTGGCAGGGTAGCGGTTGAAGGTGCCTAGGCCCTGGGCCACGGCGGTTTCGGTGGGTGCGCCGGGCACGCGGCGGTAAATGGTGCCGCTGCTGACCAGCAGCGACTTGCCCGTGTGGTCGACCTGCGCCACTGCCCGCAGCTCGTCGCCGAGGTGCACGGGATGCAGGTAGTTGATTTTGAACTCGACCGTGGAAACCAAGTCACCGTCGGTGAAGGCAAGCGTGAGCGCGGCGGCGCCCAGCACGGCATCCATCAGGCCGGCCAGTGCGCCCCCGTGCGCCGTGCCCGGCGAGGATAAATGCTCGGCCCGAACGACCATGCGGTACTCGGCCTGGCCGGGCTTCGCTACACTGAGCACCATGCCATTGGCTCGGCCATAGGTATTTATCTGGTTGTAGCCAGCCAGTAAGGTGGGCCAGTCGGGAAGCGGGGGGGTAGGCACAGCGGCAGAAAGGAAGAGATATGGCCCACAAGATGGGTGCGCGAAGATGCGCCTGCCCTGCCCAAACCCACTTACCTTTACTAAAAATTCATGAGGCAGCCATGGAGCGGCTGCCTGCACCAACCTCACCAGTTACTGCTATGCCTTCCTTCGATATTGTAAGTAAAGTAGACCCGCAAACGCTGGAAAATGCCATTAACACGGCAAAAAAGGAGCTCGCCACCCGCTACGACCTGCGCGATACCAAAGGCGGGCTGGAGTTGGATAAAAAAGGCAATACCATCCTGCTTAGCTCCGAAAACTCGATGCGCATCAAGGCCTTGGAGGACATCTTGTTAACTCGCATTGTGAAGCAGGGAATCGATGGCACGGCCCTCGACTTCACGGCCGAAGAGCAGCCCAGCGGTGCGCTCGTCAAAAAAACCATTAAGGTGCGCGCTGGCGTGGACAAGGAGGCGGGCCGCAAAATCATTAAAACGATTAAGGACAGCAAAATCAAGGTGGAAGCCCAGATGCAGGACGACCAGATTAGGGTGACGGCCAAGAAAATAGACGACTTGCAAGCCGTTATTGCGCTGCTGCGCCGCGCCGATAACGGCCAGCCGCTGCAATTTGTAAATATGAAATCGTAGCGGCTCCGCCATCTGGCGTCCCGATGCAAGCTTCTCCTCACGGCTGCTTGCGTTGGTGTTAGTAACCCCAGCAGTGCGGACGTGATAGGTTTCTTCGCTGTGCTCAGAATGACCGTTTTTCGTGTACGATTTATCTGCTTTTGCTCATGCTGCTGCGTGGGTTAGTCTCTTGACTCTCACCCTGATGGAAGTGGTGTTGGGCATCGACAATATCATCTTTATTTCCATCACGGTCAACCGCCTGCCCGAAGCCCAGCAGACGCGCGGCCGCACCATCGGGTTGCTGCTGGCGCTGGTGTTTCGCATTGGCCTGCTGCTGAGTATCTCCTGGATTGTGGGGCTGCGCTCGGCGCTCTTCACCCTACCCCTGCCCTGGCTAAGCGAGCCGTTTGCGGTGAGCGGCCGCGACTTAATTCTGCTAGGTGGCGGCTTGTTCTTGATGTACAAGAGCACCACCGAGATTCACGTCAAGCTGCAAGGTGAGGAAGAAGACGAGGCCAACGCGGGCAATGCCAGGGCGACGCTAAGCCAGATTGTGCTGCAGATTATTGTCATTGACATCATCTTCAGCTTCGACTCTATTCTGACCGCCGTGGGCCTGGTCGATAATGTGCTGGTGATGATAGCGGCAGTAATTTGCGCTATGGGCATCATGCTGGCTTTCAGTGGAGTGGTTGCCGATTTTGTGAACAAGAACCCTACTATCAAGATGCTGGCGCTGTCGTTCCTCATCATGATTGGCTTCATGCTGGTGATGGAGGCGGCCCACAAGGAAATCGAGAAAGGCTATCTGTATTTTGCCATGGCCTTTTCGCTGACAGTCGAGGTGCTGAACATGCGCCTGCGCCGCAAGGCCAAGACGCCGCCCGTGCACCTGCGCGACTCGCAGTATGATTAGACACTGCAAGGGGGGTAGGCGATAGGGCAAAAGCAAACGAGCCCCGCGAACTTGCGGGGCTCGTTTAGCTTTTCAGCGGGCCGGGGCGGGCAGCAGCTCGTCGAGGCTACTGAGCACCCGCTGCTGGGCCAGGTCGAGCAGGCGGCGGTTTAGCTCGTTGCGGTGCTGGCGATAAAAGGCTAGTTCTTCGTGCGTAAACAAGCCTGTTACTACCCCTACCAGCGTCGCCCGCAGGCGGGCATTGCGCTCCAGCAGCTCCGTGAGCAGGCGGTGGGCGGTAGTAGCGTCGGAAGTAGCCAGCGGCAGACGGTATTCCAGGGCAAAATCGGTTACGGTGGCCAGCAGCACTGGGTGCTGGAGCTTGAGCAGCGGCCGCAGCACCTGCTGCTGGAAGTCGGCGATAGTAGCGGGGGTAGGAATGGCCGCCGGCTGGCCCTCAATGGCGGGGCGCAGGGCCAGCAAAGCCGCATCGGGCCGGTTTGCGGTGGCAGAAGAAAAAGACATGGGGTAGGAGATTTTAACGCCAAGCCGCAGCTAACTAGCAGCTTGGCAGCGGTGTGGCCGGCCCAAGCTACTGGCAGCGGTAGTGGTCAGGACTGTTACGGGCAGCGCAGTCATTAAGCCTAGAAGCTGCCACAATTTTTGGCCGACGCCCTAGCTACAAGCCTAGAATGGCGGCACACGTGCCGTTCACGACTTCAGCCATGCGCTTGAAATCCAGCGTATCGATGGTATCTGAGGCAAGGTGGTAATTCGGGTTGCGCAAAAAAGCCGTGTCATTAATCATGAGGGCATCGTAGCCGTACTGCCAGTAGTTGCGGTGGTCGGAAAGGCCGGCTAAGCCCATTTCGGTGGGTAGGTTGATGCGCTGCACATCCACCTTGGCCGTGGTTTTCATTAGCTCCTGCACCTGCTGCGTGAAGGCCTCCTGGCCCGTGCGGCCCACCACCGTGATAAAGTTGCCGGTGCTGGGATAAAGCTTGGCCAGCTGCTCATTGGGGAAGTGCTGCGAGCCCGGCTCATCGCGGAAGTAGCCAATCATCTCGTAGCAGAGCATGGCCCGCACCGGCACCCCGCCGTCGTGCAAGGACTTGGCGTGCACGGCGCTGCCCATGTGCTCGGTGGCAAAGTAGGGCGGTTCCTCGTTGGGGTAAGCCACCAGGTCTACGCGGTGCT
>CALMOO010000150.1:4358-5429 GCA_937871705.1 uncultured Hymenobacter sp. | reverse complement strand
GCTGGGCTGGCCGCTGGCGGCATCTACCGTGGCCAGCGTCAGGGCCGTGGGCTCGGGCAGCTGAGCCGCAATAGCCTCGTCAAGCCACTGCCGAAACTGGGGCACCGGGTCGGGCAGCACATCCGTTTCGAGCAGCGTCCGCTGGGTATACGTTTGGCGCAGAGCAGCCAGGTCGGTATCGGTCATCGCGTAGCGTAAAGAAAGTAAAAAGGAGAAGCGCTAAGCCAACGAACATGTCAGGTGCCAGCAAGCCTACTCCTGCTTGTTAAGCCAGCTTACCGCCCAGCCGCCAACAAAGGTAAGAGGTACCCCGGGTGCGGCCCGGCCTGAATTTATTGCCCAATACCGCGCTACGGGCACTATCTGGCTTAGCCATGCGTAATACTTACTCGTATTACCCTTATGAAGCCAGGTACTCTCCTTATTTCCCAGCCCTTTTTGGGCGACCCAAACTTTGAGCGCAGCGTGGTGGTGCTGTGCCGGCACCTTGCCCAGGAAGGCGCATTTGGGCTGGTGCTGACGCAGCTCACCGCCCTTACCCTGGGCGATGCCCTGGACCTGCCGCTGGGCTCGGCCTCGCCCGCGGCGGCGCTGCCGCTCTACCAAGGCGGCCCGGTAGAAGCGAATACGCTGCATTTTCTGCACCAGTGGGCCGCCCTGCCAGGGGCCAGCGCCCTGGGCCAGGACGTGTACTGGGGCGGCGATTTTGAGCAGCTTATCAGCTTG
Source organism: uncultured Hymenobacter sp. (assembly GCA_937871705.1). Taxonomy (GTDB): domain Bacteria; phylum Bacteroidota; class Bacteroidia; order Cytophagales; family Hymenobacteraceae; genus Hymenobacter. The sequence goes on along the minus strand of CALMOO010000150.1, from coordinate 4,703 downwards.
ATTAACAGCGGAACTATCACCACAGACAGCGTACGGTTTTTTGCGGGCTATTCGGGGTGGTCGGCAGGGCAGCTGGAAGAAGAAATCAGCCGGGGCTCCTGGATTCGGCAGCCCGCCTCTGCCGGGAAAGTATTTACTTTGGAGTCTGATGCGTTCTGGCGAGCCATCCTGCGCGAGAAAGGCGGCCGCTTCCGGGCGCTCTCCAACTACCCGCTCGACCCGCGCCTTAATTAGTTTTTTTCGATTTACGCCCCTCGCCCGGCTCCGGAGCCCTGCTCGTTCACTACCCCGGCTCGCGCCGGGAGCCGGCTTTTCGCTTTTGTTTCGCTTATGCTACCCGAAGAA
>CALMOO010000150.1:0-4348 GCA_937871705.1 uncultured Hymenobacter sp. | reverse complement strand
GCCTACCCCCACGGAAGGCACTCCTGCCGACCGCATGAGTATCCTCGAAGCCCGCCTGGCCGAAATCCGCGCCAAGCAGGGCGACGCCCTGCCGGGTACGCCGCCCGCCGAGCCGACCACGCCCGCCGCGCCTGCCCTGAGCGATACGCCGGCCGAAGCGGCTGTGCCCCCCGGCGGTGGAGCGACCCAGACCGAAGTCGACCCGCTGCTGTCGGAGCCCGGCCTGAGTGAGGCAACCGGCGTGCCGGCCCCCGACACGGCCCCTACCCCCACCCCTGCTTCCGACGCGCTAGCCGCTCCCGAAGCCGCCGCAGCTACCGAAACGGCTCACCACGTGCCCGCCGAGGTAGAGGCGCAGCAGCTCTCGGCTCCGCAGGCCCGCGCCGTTACGCACTACGGCGAGGCCATGGCCCCCGAAACTGCCGAAGCCCCTACCCCCCTTCCGGCGGCCGACCAGGAAGCTGCACCAATAATGACACTGGCGCAGGCCGAGGATATCGACAATACTCCCGACGTAGTAGCCACGCTACCCACGTCGGCCACCGACTCGGCTGCCCAGGCCCACCAGGCTGAGGTAGCGCACTTTGCGGCGGAGGCCGAAGGCAGCAGCGAAGAAGCTGATGACTACGTACCCGAAACGCCCGTTCCGGACTTTGCCGAGCTCGACCTCGAAAGCCAGGCGGCTCACCTCATCGGGCTGCTGCGCCGCCCCGATGCCCGCCGCAATCGCCAGCAAATTTTTGAGCTCAGCCGCCAGTACGAAGCCAACGTGGCCGCGGCCCGCGCCGCCTCGCGCCAAAAGCTGGCCGAGGATGCCAATGCGCCGCAGGAATTTAGCTTTCAGCCGCCCGCCAGCCAGGCCGAGCTCAACAAGGCGTTGCAGGACTTCCGCGAAGGCCGCGCCCGCGATGCCAAAGCCGAAGACCAGAGCCGCGCCCAAAACCTGACGCGTAAGCAGGAGCTGCTGGGCCAGCTGCGCCAACTCGTGGAGTCGGCCGAAACCAAGGACAGCTCGCAAAAACTTAAGCAGCTGCAAGCTGACTGGAAAGCCACCGGGCCCGTGCCCCAGACCGACAGCCAGGAAACCTGGAACACCTACCACGGCCTGCTTGACCGCTACTATGCCAACCAGGGGCGCTTTTATGAGTTAAAAGAGCTTGACCGCCGCCGCAACCAGGAAGCCAAGGAAGCCTTGGTGGCGCGCGCCGAGGCCCTAAAAGATGCGCCCGGCATCAACAAAGCCCTCGACGAGCTCAAAAAGCTGCACGACGACTGGAAGCACATTGGCCCCGTACCCGGCGAGCAGCGCGAGCCGCTGTGGCAGCGCTTTTTGGCGGCTTCCGAGGCCGTGCACCTGCGCCGCAAGGAGTTTGTAGATACGCGCTCGGCGCAGGAGCAGGAAAACCTGAAGATTAAGCAAGCCCTACTCGAGCGCGTGCTGCCATTTGCCGAGTTCACCACCGAGCGCGTCAATGAGTGGCGCTCGCGCACCGACGAGCTGCAAGAAATCAAAAAGGAGTGGGAAGCTGCCGGGCCGGTGCCTCGCGCGCAGGCCGACCAACTCAACAAACAGTACTGGAACGCCTACAAAGCGTTTTTCAACCGTAAAAACGACTTCTTTAAGAGCCTCGACTCGGAGAAAAACACGAACCTGCAAGCCAAGTATGCCCTCATCGAGCAGGCCGAAGCTGCGCAGCAAAATCCTGATTTTAACGAGGCGCGTAACATCGTTATCCGGGTGCAAAAGGAGTGGAAGGATATTGGCCGGGTGCCCGAAAAGCAGGCCGACAAAATCTGGAAGCGCTTCCGTGCCGCCTGCGACAGTGTATTTGAGCGACCCAAGCAGGAAACCCGCCAGCGCGAGGAACGCCAGACGGCAGCTAGCACCGAGCAGGTTACCCGTTTGGACAACCTTTCGCAGCAAGTAGCCGCCCTCACGCCAGCAGAACCCGGCACGCTCGAAGGCTTCCGGGCCATTGCCGCGGATTGGCAGCTGCTTGACGCTGAAGCAACTCCTTCTTCTGACCGGGGCGAGGAGCAGTTTCTTACTCTTATGGGTAAATACCTGGATAAAACCGCGGGTATTACCCCTGCCGATAGAGAAGACCTGCTTTTCCAATTGGAAATAGCCCGACTTAAGGCTCGGCCACAAGCCCAGCAGGCTTTTACCCGCAAGGAAACTGCTTTACGCCGAGAGATTCAGGAACTAGAAAACGATGTAGCCACCCTACAAACCAACCTCGACTTCTTTGGCCGTTCGAAGAACGCCGACCAACTGCGTCAGGAATACCAGGGCCGCATGGCCGAAACCCGCCTGCGCATCGACAAACTAAAAAAACAGCTTAAGCAACTGCGCAGCTAGTTGCTCAGCCTCAAGCATTAAAAAAGCGAGCGCCTGCTAAGCGCTCGCTTTTTTAGTGGCCTGTAGTGTACAAAAGATTTTTGCCCCTTACTTTTGCCCTACCGTTAAGCCTCCTTAGCTCAGTTGGTAGAGCTTCTGACTTGTAATCAGAGGGTCGTTGGTTCGAGTCCGACAGGAGGCTCACGTATTCCCTACCGGAGCACCCGGAAAACCGCTTCTCACGTCGTGAAAGCAGTTTTCCGGGTTTTTTGCGTCTGGGGAATCGGTACTCCTGGGCGCGAAACGCGGAGGTTGCGGCGTGAGTAGCGCGACCCTTTACGCCCCCTTTTTATGGTTACCCAATTTGTGCTCCGCACCGACAAGAAAGACAGCGCTGGGCGCTGCCCGGTGCATTTGGTGGTGTACTTCGATGGTGCCCGCCTCAAGTGTGCCACCGGCGAGAAGTGCAAGCCGGCCGACTGGAACGCTGAACGGCAGCAGTTCCGTCGCTCCTACCCCTTGCGGAGGAGCTAACCAGCTGCTGACTCAGCTCACCTCCGACGTGTTGACGTAGTGGCGCCAGCTGCAGGCAATCGGGGAGGCCCCTACCCTCTTCTGTTGGCGCAACGTACTGCGCCCCCGGCGCCGGAAGTGGCGATAGTCGAGCAGCCGTCGGTCGTTGTGTGGTATGAGCAGTACCGCGCCGCCATGCGGGTTCGCGCCTACGCCAAGGAGACGCTTCGCTAGCACGTAGTAGTGCGCAACTGGCTGCTAGAGTTTGAGCAGCACAGCAGGGCCGTACCGGACCCAATGACCTACGGCCCGGCATGAATTGATGGGCTACCTACGCGAAGTGTGGGGACTGGCGCCCATTACCTTGTACACGGCCGTGAAGGACCTTAAGACGTTCCTGCGTTTCTTACGCGATGAGCGGGGGGTAGCATAGTTGGCGTCGAGTTGCGCAAGCTGGTGGCTAAGCCCGCCGACTCGCCTAAGCTCTACCTCTCGGACGCCACAACGTGCAGGCGTGCTGGGGTGGGGCCAGGCTATTGCGACACAGGGCAAGATGCGGGCGTGAGCATCTATCTCACAGCAGCCTCGCTAGCTAAATGTGAATTGCTTTAATAAAGACCAATTCATCATTACTTAAGCTTTGTCGTGTACTCACGAGAATAGCTTGGCTTGAATCCCTGGAATAGCTCTTCATAAAAAGAAAAGAACTCACTGCTAAACGTGTAGGTAATTCGGTCGGCCCGGTATGGCTCAGTAGTAAGCCCCTCGGGTGTAGTGAAACGTACGCTAGCCTTGTTCTGGTGCAGCACCGCTACGCTCACGGGACCACTTTGCCGCCCAAACCGGCGCACGGCCAGGCCGGCTGGCACGTGCTTCGTGTGTCCATTCACCTGCACCTGCCCGGCAACTGGCAGCAACGTCACCACCTCGATGGAGTCTTCCGAAATGGGGGGTAGCACCTCTTTCTGGAAGGCAACAACCGGAATGTTAAACGGGGCGGGCTGGGTTGTGTGCGCGTATTTCTTGAAAAATACGATGGCTACGTCGCGGCCCGCGTAGGGCGAGGAGCGCTTTTGCCACTGGCTTTTGTAGTAATTGAGCAGGATGGAAAAGCCTTCGTTGTGGTTAATCTCGGGGGCTAGGTGGTGGCCCTCGGGGTAGTCGTTCCAGGTAATAACGTTCACAAGGGGTACGTCCTGGCGAATAGCAAACTCCCACATTTGGCGGAAATTAAATGACAGCCCGGTGGTAATGTACTTGCGCTCGACCTGGCCCAGGCCCGCTTGCACCGCCTCACTCACTTGGTGGTACATATCCCAGGTGCCTTTTTTGAGCAGCTTGGAGGTGTAAAAATCGTTGAATACGGAGCCAGTGAACGTGCGGTGGCGTCGGCGGCACTCGGCGGCAACCAGTGTGCCGAGGTAGTTTTTAGCGTTGTCGTAGGGCAAGGTCCATAGCCAGGTAGCCGGGAAGTAGTCCAGGTATTCGTTAAGC
>CALMOO010000149.1 GCA_937871705.1 uncultured Hymenobacter sp. | reverse complement strand
ACCGTCGGCGGCATGGGGTAGGGATTGGGCGCGCCGCCCGCCAACTGGCTCACCATGTCGTCGAGAATGGCCTTGCCATAGCCAATGCGGTTGGCGTATTCCTGGCACAGGCCGTACTCACGGGCGTCGATTTGGCCATCCTGCACCATCATCTGCACCAGGGTTTGCAGTTCCAAGGTGCGCTGGAGGCCCTCCGCTGGCACGATGAAGCTGAGTATGCTCAGGTTGTCGGCAATCGGCATCACTTCCTCCGGCTTCAGCCCCAGTTTATTGCCGATTTGGAGTAAAAAGTCACTTTCCTCCGGGCTCAGCTGGCCATCAGCGGCGGCCAGCAAGACCAGGTTCTGGAAAAAATTCAGCTTCTTTTGCTGCGTATTCAGTACGTCTTCGAGCGAATGCGTCTCTTGCATAGTGTGGGTGGGTTTGTTCAACTAAGTAGAAGCGGCCAATAAAGGCGGCCTGGGTTGAACGACGCCGTGGGCGGAAGGTTATCGGCTGAGCTTAATGCCTGCGCGCTTGCTCTTTTGGAGTGCCACTCCGAAAGCGCAGGCCATTGGGCTGGCTAGCTACTTCGGCTACGGCCGTCACCACACCAAGCTAGGGCGGCAGGCGCGAGCAGCCAGTACGGTTAAGGAATAGTAGGCTGTTGCATGCCAGTGCGCAGGCTGCTTAGCAGTAAGCTTACCTGTTGCGTCAGGGCTTCCTGGTAGCGGCGGTCGGCCCGGCTTGCGGGCGATGCGGCCAGCACCTGCTCGGCGGGTACCGTCGTGGTGGAGCCGTTCTTGCGAAAGTAAATGTTTGACAGCGAGTATTGGTAGCTGCCGTTGGCGGGCAGCAGCTTGAGCGAGTAGTAGAGCCACGTGCCGCCAAATCCCACTGGCAGAAAGTAAGCGCCTTTCACGGCAATAAGGTTGGTGTTTCTGTCGCTCAGCCACCGGTATCTTCCAATACTAGGATTGTTTAAGAGCCATAGCTTGGCGCGCAGATACAGCTCGGCGCGGTTAGTGCCCAGTGTCGGCACCGTAGCCGCATACATCGGGTGCGAGGCCGCCGCCACGGAGTCGCTGACCGGCGGGACCGATTGGGCGTTGCTCACGTACGTAAGCAGCAGGCAGTATAGTAGCAATAATTTCATGGCGCCAAGTACATCGGCGTCCGTGAAAGTCAGGTGAACCGCATAACTATCAACTAGTTGCCTGCTCTGCTGCTCGTAGTAGAGGAAGGAGGTCTGATAAAGCGTTTTGCCGGCAGTCAGTAAGTCGCAGAATCTAGTTAAGTTCTATTCCTTACCCCCACCTTGCGCGCCAATGCCGATACCTCCGGCACCCAGCCGCTCAGCAGCAGCCCGAGGCTATACAAGCCAGTGAGCACGCCGCCGCGCAGCAGCAGCGTCAGCCAGATATTGGGGGGGGTAGGGAGTAGCCAGGCAGCGGCCGCGGCACTGCCGGCCAGCAGCAGGATGTAGACAATGCGGCGGTCGAAGGGCTGCCAGCCGTAGCTGCGCCACACAAACCAGGTGCGCGCCAGGTTGATGCTGGCCAAAGCTAGGGCATTGGACAGGGCCGCGCCGAGCAAGCCCAGTCGCGGAATGAGCACGTAGTTGAGCCCGATAATCAGGCTCGCCAAGCTCACATTGAATAGCAAATCGTAGCGATAGCGCGGCGACGTGACCACGATGATGCCGTTCACGCCCGTGATGCCATCGGTGAGGCGCCCAGCCAGCAGCAGCAGCACCGCCACCGTGCCCGTCGCGTACTCGGGTCGATGAATGAGGGCGTAGATAAACGGCAGATTGAGGCCGATGCCCAGCGCCAGGTACACACCCAGTGCGGTATTGAGGCGCGTGGTGCGCTGGTAAAAGTCCAGCATCTTATCGGTGGCGCCTTCCTTCCAATACTCGGCAATGAGGGGGTAGGCGGTTTTGTACAGCGC
>CALMOO010000148.1 GCA_937871705.1 uncultured Hymenobacter sp. | reverse complement strand
GTAGGGCGAATGAGGAAAGCTGGCTTTACGCACTCACGCCCCCATAAGCCGCCGCCAGCTTATCAATAGCGGCAGCCAGTTGCTGGTCCTTATCCGTGACGACATGGCCGGCCGAGTGCGTGCACAGCCGAAAACTAACGGTGCCGTAGTCGTTGCTCCACCACGGATGGTGGTCTTGAAACTCGGCCTCCTCCGCCACATCAGTCATGAAGCTAAAGGCAATTTTAAAGTCTTTGAAGCGGAAAGTGCGGGTGAGCGCGTTGTCTTGTTCGGTCCACATGAGGGGGGTAGGGAAGGCTAGCAGGTGGGCAAAATCGGCCGGAGCGACGGGACACGTTTAGGGAGTAATCCTGGCGAAACTAAACCCTAATCAGCAAACCACAGTACACTTTACTGAGCGCTTATTTTTTCACTAGCTGCTTTTCCGCCCTATGTCTGTCGACCCTAACAACCGTCCCATCCGCGTCATCAACGACGATACCACTGAAGAAGAATTTGCCGCTGGCCTGCGCATTCCGAATGCTGACCCGCCCAAGAACGAGAAGGCCCGCGGAGGCTTTGGCAACCGCGACGGCAAAGAAGGATTTGGCACCGATAGCGGTGAAGGCATCACGGCCATCAGCGTGAACCAAGATGCGATGGCTGACCTGCCGCCGGACAATATTCGCTCATCTGGCGACGGCGCCAACCAGCGCCCCAACCAAGACCTCCCTACCCCCGATGATGAGCGCGATGAAGACGGTCGCCGCCCGCAGCGTGGCCCCGTAGACGAGCTTGAAGCCGACGACCTGCGCCCCGGCCCCGACGAAATGGAAGATGCCGAGTCGCACGTGGGCATGGACCAGATGGCCCCAAAAGCCATCACGCCCATTACCGGCACCGACACTAATGCCGAGCTTATTGACCCCGGCGCCCAAGACTCAGCCATCGACCAAGGTTTTTAATTGAAGGAGGTATTAGGAATGAAAAATGTCCGAAACGACTGCATTTCGCCTCCTACTCCTTCCTTATTTCCAATTCTTCATTCCTAATTAATTAGCATCATGGCAGACCATAGTTCTTCGAAATCGAACCAGCAATCGGCCGAGCATAAAGGTGGCCCCACCGTATCGGAACAGGAAAAAGGCGCCGGCAACTTGCCGGTTAGCAACCTGGACGAGGAAACCGAGCAGCGCCTCGCTGATGAGGCAGAGGACGCCGGCACCCGCCACCCCAACCGCAACCTCGATAAGCCTGACCTCGGCAAAGCGCCCTACGCGTAGCTTACCGTTTAGCCTCAAGCGCCAAAGCTTCGCGCCTACGGCTTGTCTTTACTCAAATCTTGTTGAGAAAGCGTCAGCCGACAGGCTGGCGCTTTTTTTGGTGTACGGCGTAAGGATGATGAGTCTTTCCGAGCAGTTTAGTGATGCTCAACAATGGGCATCTACTCATTTTGGCCAAGTGCAGCTCGGTGCTGTGCACCGGCGGCGTGTGTACCCTGGCTCCGGGCTGGGCCCGCTAACCCGAAGCCTACTCGTTTTTTGTCGTGGCCTGCATGTCGCGGATAAAGAACAGACCATCGTACACCAAATTCCACGCAATGGGCGCGACCCGCGCCGGAATCGTGTAATGAGAGGGGCTTTTTAGCAGGAACGGAGTCGCCGGGTAGTTGAACTGCTTGTTGTAGGGGGTAAAATCCAGAAAGCCATAAGCAATGCTCGCCGGCACCCAGGTTTCCAGGCCGTTCACATCAGGTGCCTGCACTGTGTACGTGTACGGAGCCGTGTCCAGCCGGCCGGCGGTGCCCTGGTAAGAAGCAAAGCCCAGCACGTAGGTTTGCCGGGCCCAGAGCGGGTCTTGCACGAAGTAGGTGCCCATCTTGTGCCGCATCACCTTGTCAAAGTCCTTGCCCTTGCTTGGTAGCTGGTCGGTATGCTTCATAATATGCTGATTGGCGGTCCAGACGATGACTTTAGCGCCTTTGTACTGGTGGGTCAGCAAGAACGTCAGGTTGTCAGCCATGGCCTTGTCCCTGGCCTCTTCCGCGGCCACTCCATCCTTCACTATAAAGGCGCGCAAACTCTCCACCACGCGCCGCCAAGCCGACGTGTCGTGGGCAGCGAGCTGAGCTTGGCTAACCAGTTGCAGGCCGTCCTCCAACGTCTTGCGCATACTTGGGCGAAACGCGCCTGGTTTACGCTGCTCGGCAATTACCCCTTCTACTGCCTCCAAAAACGCCTGATAGGTAGCCGCTGAAGGAAATCTGCTGGCGATGCCTTGGCTAACTAAATAGGTGTCCAGGTCCTGCTTAAGATGCGTGTAGCTATACAGAAGATAAAGCTGTGAATCGAAGCCAGTAATGTTGAGCGGGCTCCCGGTTTGAAAGCTTTGCGGGATATACTGCTGAAACAGGTAGCGGCAATCCGCACTACGCGTCCAATTGAGAAATATATTCTGTTGCAAAAAGTGTCGGATGGAATCCGGCTGCCTGGCCAGCTTATCCCAGCCCGTCGTCAGGCCGTAGAAGTCGCTCTCGAAGGCCAGAACGGTAAAGCCCTTGCGCTCGTGCAAGTACTTCACCAAGCGCGTTTTCGCCTGAAACGTTGGGCCATCTCCGTGGTCCTGCTCGCCCAGCATCACAACCTGGGCGTCGCCAATGGCCTGGCCCACCGCCGCTAAATCCGCGTACTCGTCGGAGGTGGCATCCAGTGTGGCGACCCGTACCGTATTGGTTGTCACGTGGGACCGGATATCTTGCGCGAACGTAGGGGCGCAAAACAGCAGGCAGGCCGCAGTACTCAGGAGTTTCATCGGGAAGTAGGGTGCGTAATCAGTAGTGCCGCGCAAGGTATCACCGCAGCCAGTCCTCAAGCGAACGCCGCAGGTTGCTACGCTTGCCATGTCAGTCGTATGCTGCCTCTTGGCGCGGCACCAACTCATTACAAACAAGAACGCTTGGCTGAATTAAGCGTTTCTGGATTTGGGTAAGGACAAGCGCCTAGGGCCAGGGCTTTTGCTGCCCTAGCTGCACGCTGCCTTAATTATTAGTAATCAGCAAGTAATCATTACGCCAAATGCCCCGCCGTTTTGCTGCTACCGACCTGCACGGCTGTCTGCGCACCTTCCGCTACCTGGTGGAGCAGGAGCTGCGCCTGCTGCCCACCGACACGCTTTACCTGCTGGGCGACTACGTGAATAAAGGCCCCGACAGCGGCGGCCTACTAGCTTACCTGATGCAGCTACAAGACAACGGCTACCGCGTGCGCTGCCTGCGCGGCAACCACGACCAAGAGCTGCTCGACGCTGCCCACGGCCGCCACGAAAAGATGTGGGTCACAGAAGCCGAGCGCACCATGACGCTGGCCAGCTTCGGCGTAGCGCAGGCCGAAGCCATTCCGGCCAGGTACCTGGCCTGGCTCGACGCGCTGCCCTACGAGTTGGAATTGCCGGACTTTGTGCTGGTGCACGCGGGCTACAACTTCGCCCTACCCCCCTCTCAGATGCGTAATGACCACTATACCATGCTCAATACCAAGCATTTTGTGTTTGACCCCACGCGGCTGGCGGGCAAGCGCCTGCTGCATGGGCACGTCCCTACCCCCCTGGGCGAGGTGCAGGCGAAGGTAGCGGCCCGCGCCGGCGCCATTGGCCTCGACACGGGCGGCGTGTACCGCCACAACCCGGAGTTGCGCCACCTGGCCGCGCTCAATCTGGATACCTGGGAGCTGCACCTGGCAGAAAACCGCGAAGAGCCCTACCCCATTGCCAAGCGCTAACGCGTTAGCCAGTACCGCTGAGCCACTCCTGGCAAGAATTGCAACGGCAAGCGAAAGCTTACCCTACACTCGGTTGTACTTTTGGGGTATGCAAGCTACCGCCCCAACCGCCGCTACTACCGCCGGGTACGACACCGCCGTTTTCGCCCTCATCGAGCAGGAGCGCCAGCGCCAAACCCACGGCCTCGAACTCATTGCCTCCGAAAATTACGTCTCCGACCAAGTGATGGCGGCGCAGGGCTCGGTGCTCACTAACAAGTACGCCGAGGGCCTGCCCGGCAAGCGCTACTACGGTGGCTGCGAGATAGTTGACCAGGTAGAACAACTGGCCATCGACCGGGTGAAGGAGCTATTTGGCGTGGCCTGGGCCAACGTGCAGCCGCACTCCGGCGCCCAAGCCAACGCGGCCGTAATGCTGGCCTGCCTCAACCCCGGCGACAAAATATTGGGCTTCGACCTTAGTCATGGCGGCCACCTCACCCACGGCTCGCCAGTCAATTTTTCGGGTAAGCTCTACCAGCCCAGCTTTTATGGGGTAGAGAAAGAAACTGGCCTCATCGACTGGGATAAGGTGGTGGACACCGCTCGCCGCGAGCGCCCCAAAATGATTATCTGCGGCGCCTCGGCCTACTCGCGCGACTGGAATTACGCCGCCCTGCGCCGCGCCGCCGACGAAGTAGGCGCCCTGCTGCTGGCCGATATTTCGCACCCCAGCGGCCTCATTGCCAAGGGCTTGCTCAACAACCCCTTTGCGCACTGCCACATCGTAACCACGACCACGCACAAAACGCTGCGCGGCCCGCGCGGTGGCCTCATCATGCTGGGCCAGGACTTCGACAATCCGTTTGGCCTAAAGACGCCGAAGGGCGAAATCCGGCCCATGTCGGCGCTGCTTGACTCGGGCGTGTTTCCCGGCACGCAAGGCGGCCCGCTTGAGCACGTTATTGCCGCTAAGGCCGTGGCCTTTGGCGAGGCACTGGGGCAAGGCTACACCGACTACGTGCACCAGGTGCAAAAGAATGCCCAGGCACTAGCCAAGGAATTTCTGAACCGTGGCTACGACATCATTTCGGGCGGCACCGATAACCACTTAATGCTCATCGACCTGCGCTCGAAAGGTCTAACCGGCAAGCTAGCCGAAAACACCCTGGTGCAAGCTGATATCACCATCAACAAGAACATGGTGCCCTTCGACGATAAGTCGCCTTTCGTGACGAGCGGCATCCGGATTGGCTCGGCCGCCGTAACTACCCGCGGCTTGGTCGAAGCCGACATGGTCCGCATCGTTGAGCTCATCGACGAAGCCCTCACCCACCACGCCGACGTGGCCCGCCTCACCAGCGTGCGCCACCAAGTGAACGAGTGGCTGCAAGCCTACCCATTATCGCAGATTTAACTGATTAAACGGATTTCGCAGATACGCTTGCCTTTGGCAAGCTGACTAAGCTACCGGCGCAGCTGCCTTGCTGGCAGCGCCAGCTTTGCTGCTTTCATCCATAATCCGTTTAATCAGTTAAATCTGCGATGTTCGTTCACTAACCAAAAAAAGCGTGCCGCAGGCTCTCTGCGTTCGCACCAGTAGCGCAGTCAGCTTGGCGCAGCCAAGCGTATCTGCGAAATCCGTTTAAATCAGTTAAATCTGCGGTCTTGGCTTCCCCCACTCAAAAATTTCAGCAAAACCGCGCCGCTGCCGAAGGCGAAGCGGAGATGTCTTTTATCGACCACCTAGAGGCGCTGCGTTGGCACATTATTCGGGCAGCGGCAGCAGTGTTGGTGTTTTCTGGCATAGCTTTTTTCTGTAAGCAGTTTCTATTTCACGACCTGATTCTGGGTCCTTCGCGCTCCGATTTTTGGACCTACCGCATGCTTTGCAAGCTGAGCAATATGTTCGGCTCGGTCGAGCCTTGCGAAAATCAGGTCAACTTTATTATCCAAAACCGGGAGATGAGCGGTCAATTGACCATGCACATCAGCACTTCGTTTATGGCCGGTATTTGCTTAGCTTTCCCGTATCTATTCTGGGAATTGTGGCGTTTCATTAAGCCCGGTCTCTACCCGCACGAGCGCAAGAACTCGCAGGGAGCCGTGTTCTTCGTGTCTGTGCTATTTATTTTGGGTTTACTATTTGGCTATTATATTGCAGCTCCCCTGAGTATCAATTTCTTACAGTCATATACGGTAGATGCCAGCATCCAGAACCAGATTGACTTGCAGAGCTACCTAAGCACGCTCACGACCATGACGCTCTCGTGCGCATTCGTGTTTGAATTGCCTATGATAGTGTTTTTCCTGGCCAAAGCCGGCCTAGTGACACCCGAACTGATGATACTCTACCGCAAGCACGCCATTGTGGTCATCCTCATCATCGCGGCCATCATCACGCCGCCCGACATTTCGGCCCAGATTATTGTCACCATCCCCATTCTGCTGCTCTACGAGCTGAGTATCTACATCGCCCGCGCCGTGCGCCGCGAGCGCACGGCCGAGCTAAACGCCGAGCTGGCCCGCAACCAAGCCAACAACGCGTCTTAAGAAGTAGACCTTTATAGGAATCAAAAAAGCCTCTGCCGGTCTGGCAGAGGCTTTTTTGATTCCTATAAAGGTCTAAACGTGCTACTTTCGCTGGTATAGGTTTGGCATTCCGGCCACTGCCTCGTAGTGCCCAAACACCCCCGGCAGCAAGGAGCGCAAAGCAGGCATTACGCCTTGCTGGTCAATCACATATTCGGGCAAGCGCGGGTTAATATTAGCTGCGATGCGCACCACGGCGGCGTACTCGTTGAGGTGGCCAAAGTCGTCTTGGGCCAAGGGCCAATCGAGGTAGGGTAGGGCCGCCGGGTGCGTGAGGTAGAGCCGGCGGTCGGGGCCCAGTACCAGCACCGAGCGCCCGGCCGCGAGGCCGGCGTAGGCCCGCGCCGGCTGCGGGGCAAAGCGGCTTTCGGCGGGCAAGTGCAGCAAGGTTTGCAGGCCCGGTATCTCGGCGCGGTAGCGTAGTGCCCACGTGCTACCTAGCAGCAGCAGAAACAACAGCTCGGGCCCCCAGGCCCACTGGCCCGGCAGCTTTTGCCACAAAAACAGCCCGAAATACGTGAGCGGCGGCAGCAGCAGCACCAGCGAGCCGGGCGCCAGTCCACGCCCTACCGCCAGCACCGCCAGCGCCACCAGTAGCCACACCAGCATGAGCTGCCGAAACTTAGCCTGAAATACCAAGCCTAGGGCCGTGCTGCCCGTGCGCAGTAGCGCCAGCAGCAGCAGCACCGCCGGCCCCACCAGCAGCGGCCAGGCCACGGCGGGCGGCAAGCCATCGATGCTGGCCACGCCCAGCTGCATGCTCCGCTGCACATGAATCTGCACGAAGTTGGGC
>CALMOO010000147.1 GCA_937871705.1 uncultured Hymenobacter sp. | reverse complement strand
CCGTCTGGCCGATGTAATCGGCTTTGTGCCCACTACTAACGTGGTGGACGTGTGCGAGAAAATTGTGACCATTCAGCGCGATTGGGGCAACCGCGAAAACCGCAAGCTCTCGCGCTTCAAGTACACCATCGACCGCGTGGGCCTGCCTACCGTGGTGGCCGAGCTGCACCAGCGCCTGGGCTACGAGCTAGAGGAAGCCCGCCCGTACCAGTTCCACACTTCGAACGACGCGTTTGGGTGGACGACCAACGCCACGACTGGCCTTTCCAACCTCGTGCTATTTGTGGAAGGCGGGCGCGTGCTCGACCGGCCGGGCTACCGCCTCAAGTCGGCGCTGCGCGAAATCAGTGGTTTTCACACTGGCGATTTCCGCCTGACCGGCAACCAGAACCTGATTCTGGGCAACATTGAGGCCAAGCACCGCGCCCGCATCCAGGCCATTCTGGAAGAAAACGGTGCGGCTCCTAAGGCCGACCAGCTCACGGCCGTGCGCCGCGACGCGCTGGCCTGCGTGGCCCTTAATACCTGCTCGCAGGCTTTCGCGGAAGCTGAGCGCTACCTACCCCAGCTGCTCGACAAGCTCGACGCTGTAATTCGGGCGCATGGCTTGGCCGAATCGAGCATCCTCATCCGCATGACGGGCTGCCCTAACGGCTGTGCCCGCCCTTATCTGGGTGAAATCGGGCTAGTAGGTCGCTCCATGGGCCGCTACAACCTCTACCTGGGCGCCGACCACTCGGGCGAGCGCCTTAACAAGCTTTACCGCGAAATGCTGGACGAGGATGGCATCCTGCGCGAGCTAACGCCGCTGCTAGCTGCCTACGCCGCCGAGCGTCAAACGGGCGAGGGTTTTGGTGACTTCGTGGTGCGCACGGGGGTAGTAAAAGCTACCGTACAAGGGTTGGATTTTCACGATTAACTCCTACTTTACCACTGATTATGGCTAGTGCCCTCTTTTCGACTGCGCCTTCGGTGGTAACGGCCGCCGGCCAGCTGGCGCTGCCGGCTGGCCCTTCCCTGCCAGTATTTCTGGACCTCGACCGGCGGCGGGTACTGCTGGTTGGGGGCGGGCAGGAGGCTTTGGCCCAGCTCACGACGGTGCTGCAAGAGCACCCCACGGCCGCCGTAACGGTGGTGGCGCCGCAACTGCTACCCCCCCTGCAAGCCCTGACCGCTCGCCACCCGCAAGTAGTGGTGCACCAGCGTGCCTTCGAAGCCAGCGACCTCGCCGGCCACGACCTGGTGCTGGTGGCTACCGCCGATGCCGACCTGCACGGCCGCGTGCGGGCCGGGGCGGCGGCCCTGCGTCTACACGCCGTAGCCGCCTTTGGCCCCGCCGACGAAGCTTCGGCTACGGTCTTCTGGCGGCGTGTGGCTACGGTCACGTTGGGCACGTTCGCGCTGTTTCTGGTCCTTAATATTCTGTCGTACTACTTCACCTGGCAGCAAGCGGTGCACGTGCTCAGCAATTCGGGCACGTTCTACACCTTTGTGGGGGTAGGGTTTGTGGCGCAGCTCATTGACGGCATGCTGGGCATGGGCTACGGCGTGGTGTCGGCCATTAGCCTGATGTCGTTGGGACTGAGCCCGGCCGCGGTGAGCGCCAGTATCCACACCGCCGAGATGTTTGCCAGCGGCGCGTCGGGCTACAACCACTACCGCTTCGGCAACGTCAACAAGCGCTTGTTCAAGGTGTTGCTGCTACCCGGCGTGGCCGGCTCCATAAGCGGGGCGCTGCTGCTAGCGCGTTTTGGCGACCGCTACGCCAATATTATCAAGCCCGTGCTGGCGGTGTATCTGCTCGTCCTGGGTTTGCGCATCATCAGCAAAGCCATCAGCAAGCAGGCGCAGCAGCGCAAAAAAGTAAAAAATGCGGGCTGGCTGGCCGGCGCGGGCGGCTTCCTCGACTCGTTTGGCGGGGGCGGCTGGGGGCCGCTGGTCACGAGCACGCTCATCGCCAATGGCCGCACGCCTAACTACGTCATCGGCACCGTGAGCCTGGTCGAGTTTTTCGTGACGTTTGCCAGCGCGCTCACGTTTTTCTCGCTCATGGGCTTCTCAAACTGGCAAATCGTGCTGGGCCTGATTGTGGGTGGCGTCACGGCAGCGCCTATTGCGGCGCGCCTGGCCGGGCGCCTACCCACCCGCTGGATGTTTATTGGCGTCGGCACGATGGTCGTGGTGTGGAGCCTGTGGGCCCTACGCAAGGTAGATTTCGCCGCGGTGTGGCACTACGTGACCAGCCTGGGCCACTAAGGTGCGCGGCTGGCGAGTAGAGCGCGGGGCAAGCCCCGCACTCTATTGCACTAATTAGCCGGCGCGACGGGGGTAGGGCTGGCGGGCACGGCTGGCGGCGTAACGCCCGGCACCGTGGCTTTGGGGTGGTAGCCAGGGCGGCGCTCCTGCGCCTTGCGCACCGGGGCGCGCGGCGCCGTGCCGGCAGGGCGGGCACCGGGCCGGTTGGGAGTACCCGTGGGCTCGGGCTCGCCGCGCTTGTCAAGGTTTTTGTCCTTGTCGTAAATCGGCGAGCCGCCGTGGCTGTACTCCCGAATCAGCTCGGGCTCAGTTACTTCGGGCTCGTAGCCGGTTTCGCCGTACTGAAATACGTAGTGGCGGTAGCCTTTATAGTCCCAATAGTTGGTCCACTCGCCTATGCGGCGGCCGTTCTCGAAGTGGCCCGTCCACTCGCGTTTGCCGTCGGCCGTGAACTTGGCGTAATCGCCCTCCAGCTTGCCGTTTACGTAAGGCACCACCTCCTTCACCATGGTATTGCCGCCGTCGTAGTAGCTGATGTTAGCGTCGCGGGGGTAGCCCATTTCGTAGTGCGTCTTGGCCGTGAGGTTGCCTTTGCCGTCGAAGCGCTCCCAGCGCAGGTGCTTGGTACCGAGGGCATAATAGCCCGTTTCAATAACCTGCGTGCCCTGCATGCGCTTAAACGGGCCGTGCAGTACTTTATCGGTGCTGGGGTCTAGCTCGCCGCTAGCCGTAAAAATCTTGTGTTTGCGTGGGCTGTAGTAGTACACGGCCGGCGCCATGCCGCTAGGCTGCCGGAAGGTTTTGAGGTAATAGAAAACCGTGATAATCTGGCTTTTACCCTGGCCCGTTTTGAAATAACCTTTCTTAATACGCTCGCCCAGGAAAAGCTTTTTCTTGGTATTGGGCTTGCGCTGGGCGGCTTTTTCGGCTTCTTTGGCAGCGCGCTCCTCCTCTTTGGTCAGCACGGCTTTGCGGCCGGCAATGCTCAGCTTGGGCTGGCCTTTGCGGGAGGTGGTGGTCAGGGTGTCGCCGGGCGCGGGGCTGCCCGCCAGCAGCGGCTGGTCGAGTTTCGAATTAAAAGACACGACCTTGCGGGTGCAGGCCCCGGCCAGCCCCAGCAGCATAAACAGCACGGCCAAGCGCGGCCCCACGCGTAGTAAAAGCATCATTCTAAACTTATTCGGCACCTAAACGCAAAAGTATTCGGTTTTGGTGCCCAGCGGGGCAATGACAAATAGTGTCCTTCACCACGCCACTACATCGCCCTTCACCAGCAAATCTACGGTGAGGCCGCGGGCACTCACGGGCTGGTCGGGGGGTAGGGAGCCGAAATTGGTGGCCGTGAGGTGGCGGGCATCTACTATCACCACTACTTCATCGCCAAATACCTCGGCGGGCTGGCCGGGGCGCAGCAGCAGGCCGGTTTCCTCGCTCAAGCCCAAGCCCAGTAGGTGGGGGTAGGCGAGCACGGCGTGCATGAGGCGCGGGTAGCGGTGGCGCTCGATAAAGTGCTGGTCAATCAGCAGGTTAGGTAGCAGGCCCAGGCCAGGCACCACGTCGATGCCGCCGCCCAGCAGGCTGCGCCAGCCCCGGCCGCCTACCAGCATCTGGCCACCCAGCGCCGAGGCCCCGGCGCTGGTGCCAGCTAAAATAAAGCTAACATCGTGCTGGTAGCGCTGGCGCATAATCTCCAGAAACTGCGTGCCTGCCAGGCAGGCAGTCAGGCGCTCCTGGTTGCCGCCGGTGATGAAAACGAGCGCCGCGGCTTGCAGCCGAGCCAGGGTGGCGGGCGCGTCGGCAGGGTGGTAGGCGTCTAGCTGCAGGTGGCCTACTTGCGGGCAGCCCAGGCCGCCGAGCACGCGGGCGTAGCCGGCGTGGGTAGTGGCCGGCTCGTGGGTGGTGGCGGCGGTAAGAATCTCGATGGGGGCGTGTCGGTCGGGCAGCAAGGCGGCCAGCAGGGCCATGGTAGGTTCGTCGTAGCCACCGCCGAGCAGCACAATGGTGCCTTGAGGCGCGGCGACG
This sequence comes from uncultured Hymenobacter sp., assembly GCA_937871705.1. Taxonomy (GTDB): domain Bacteria; phylum Bacteroidota; class Bacteroidia; order Cytophagales; family Hymenobacteraceae; genus Hymenobacter. Next base: position 5,801 of record CALMOO010000147.1, on the reverse strand, counting down.
GGCGAGGGAGCAGGGTTCAAAGCGGCAAGTAGAGGCTGATACAAGAACGAAGTACGCCAAAAATGCCAGGTAGGACGTTTAATGGGCGCCACGGCGGCGTAATTTTGTTGCGCGCACCACCTCTTGCCTAGCGAAACACGCCAACAGCTTCATCTATTTCCTGCTCTGCCTATGACTTCGCCCGAAACCGTGGACCAAATCACGTCGCTAATTCAGGAGGGCGAATTTTTTAAGCTTAAAAAGCTTTTGCGGGCCTTCCAGCCCGCCGAGCTGGTAGAGTTGATTGAGAACGAGGACGAACGCGAGCAGCTCATTATTTTCCGGCTCCTACCCCTCACCCTGGCCACGGAAGTATTTGAGTACCTCGACCTGGAAGTGCAGCGGCACTTTCTCGACAATCTAGCCCAGGACAAGATTACCGACATCCTCAACGAGATGTCGCCCGATGACCGCACCACGCTGCTGGAATACCTGCCCGCCAACTTTGTGGCCGAGCTGGTGCAAAACCTCTCCGAGCCCGAGCGCCGCGTGACGCTGCAGCTGCTGGGCTACCGCGAAGACTCGGTGGGCCGCCTCATGACGCCCGATTACATCGCCATTCGCGAGAACTGGACGGTGCAGCAAGTGCTGGAGCACGTGCGCCAGCACGGCGGCCAAAGCGAAACCCTGAACGTGCTCTACGTGACCGATGTGCGCGGCAAGCTCATAGATGACATTCGCATTCGGGAGTTTTTGCTGGCCGCGCCCACCACGCGCGTGCGCGACCTCATGGACCACCGCTTTGTGCAGCTCACGGTGGAGCAAGACCAGGAAGACGCCATCGACGTGTTTCGGCGCAACGACCGCGTGGCACTGCCCGTGGTGAGCTCCGACCAGGGCATTTTGCTCGGCATCGTGACCCTGGACGACATCCTCAACATCCGGGAAGAAGAAGACACCGAGGACATTCAGAAGTTTGGCGGCTCCGAGGCGCTTGATGAGCCCTACCTCACTACCCCCCTGCTACGGCTGGTGCAGAAGCGGGCCGGCTGGCTGGTTGTGTTGTTTTTAGGTGAATTGCTAACGGCCTCGGCCATGCAGTTTTTCGAAGGCGAGCTGCAAAAAGCCATTGTGCTGGTGCAATTTATCCCGCTCATTATCAGCTCGGGCGGTAACTCGGGCTCGCAGGCTACCTCGCTCATCATCCGGGCCATGGCCTTGGGTGAGTTTACACTTAGCGACTGGTGGCGCGTGCTGCGCCGCGAGCTCACGGGCGGCCTTATGCTGGGCGTCATCCTGGGCATAGTGGGCTTTAGCCGCATCGCCATCTGGCAGAGCATCACGCCGATATACGGGCCGCATTGGCTGCTGGTGGCCTTCACGGTGGGGGTAGCGCTGGTCGGCATCGTGCTGTGGGGCTCCATTGCGGGCTCCATGCTGCCGCTCATTCTGCGCAAGCTGGGTCTCGACCCGGCCACGTCGTCGGCGCCTTTCGTGGCCACGCTGGTCGACGTAACGGGGCTTATCATCTACTTCACCGTGGCCTTGGTGATGCTGCGCGGCACGCTGCTGTAGGTAGCACAGCGTAGTAAGAAGGCCGTCATGCTTCGACAAGCTCAGCATGACGGCCTTTCACTGTTTTATTAGTCGTTCAGTTTTCGCCTATTCGCCTTCTTCTCGCCCTGGCGCTTCTTGCCCTCTAGGCGCTGGCGCACGGCACCGGCGCTGGGCCGGGTAGCGCGGCGCGGCTTGGGCCGGCGCAGGCTTTTTTGCAGCAGCTCGTGGAAGCGGGCTAGGGCAATTTCCTTGTTGCGCAGCTGACTGCGGTCGTACTGGGCCGTCACAAGCAGGTAGCCTTCGGCGGTGAGCTGGTTGGCCAGCTTTTCCAGTATCAGCTGCTTCTGAATGTCGGTGAGCACCTGCGACTGCTGCAAGTGCCAGCGCAGCTCCACGCGGCTTTCTACCTTATTCACGTTTTGCCCGCCAGGACCGCTTGAGCGGCTGGTTTGAAACGTGATTTCGGGCAGAAAAGCGGCAGCGGGCGGCAGCATGAGATTTATAGAATTGTTGTCCTTGCAAGCCAGCCAAGCAAAGACAACTAGCTTACTTTTCCAGCAGCATGGCGCCGTACGAGTAGCCGCCGCCGAATACGGTCACAATCACTTTGTTGCCCGGCTGCAACGTGTTCCACACCTCGGCCAGGCCAATGGCCGAGCCCGCGCACCCCGTATTACCCAGGCGGTCGATGTTGTTGACGGCGCGGGCCGGGTCGAGGCCCAGCTGCTTGGTCACGTTGGCCGAGATGCGCAAGTTGGCTTGGTGCGGAATCAGGTAGGTTAAGTCATTGACAACAAGGCCGTTTTTATCCAGCAACTGCTGCGTAATGCGCGTCATGTAGGTGCAGGCCTGCTGAAACACGTCGCGGCCAAACGGCATCACAATGCCTTTGTCGACGGGCTTCAGCGTCACGGCTTCGTCGGCTTTGCCCACCGTGGCGGCGCCGCCGGTTAGCACCTGCGTAATGCGCAAGTCGCCGGGGCTGAGGCGCTCTTTGGTGATGAGCAGCGCGGCGGCGCCATCACCCCAAAGGTGGCCGGCCATGGTGTCTTCCTCGTTGTTGTAGGCCGTGTTGTGCTCCGTCACTACTACCAAGGCTTGACGGGCCTTGTTCATGGCAAAATAGCCTTCTACTATCTCAATAGCGTTGAGCAGCGACGAGCAGGCCGACGAGATACTTATTACCGGTATCTCATTGATGTTCAGCTCTCGCTGCACGGCGTGGGCCGCCGTATAGATGGTATCGTGCGGCGTATAGGTGCCGGCCACGATGAGGTCGATACCAGCCGGGTCGAAGGCTGGCAGCTCAGCTAGCAGCGCCCGCGTGGCGGCTACGCCCATCGTGTTTGCGTTTTCATCAGGGCCGGCCTTGCGGCGTTCCCGGATGCCGGTACGCTCAATTATCCAGTCAGACGCCAGCCCATTGAGGCGCGTAAAATGTTCGTTGGTAACAACGGCCGCCGGTAAGTAGGCGGCCACGTGATGCAGGTACACGCAGCGGGTAATGGGTGAAGAATATCGGGACAAAGGTCCTACTAACAAACGTTAGTGCCGGAATAAAAGACGCAAAAGCCAGAATCTTGTACGTTGGCGCAGTCCCATTTCCTACCCTATGCACTAGAGGCCAGCGCTCGGCGTTGGCACTCTACTTGCCAAGGTGGTGGCAAATCCGCTTTCATTTTCTACTATGTACGCACGTTTTTTAGGGCTAAGCGGGCTGCTAGGCTGGCTACTAACCGCCCAGCCGGCCGCCGCGCAGAAATATATTACGGCCGCGGGGCTGCGCCTGGGCGGCGGCAACTATGGCATCACGGTGCAGCAGGCCGTGGCGCGGCGGGTCACTATCGAGGGCATTGCCGGCTTGGGCCAGCGCGAGTATAGCGGCACGGTGCTGGGCGAGTATCACTTTGGTATTCTGGGGCCTAGCCTCAACTACTATTTCGGAGCAGGCGGCCACCTGGGCCACAACAAAGACTCGGGCGACTTCGGCGGCTTCGACGGCTTGGTGGGGGCCGAGTACAAAGTGGCCTTCCTACCCATCGTGCTCAGCTTCGACTTCAAACCCAGCTACGAGATTCACAGCGAGGACTACGCTCGCTTCCCGACGGCTTTTTCCATCCGCTACGTGTTCATCAAGCGCAAGAGCAAGCTGTTTGAGCGCTTTCGGCGCTAGCAGGGGGGTAGGGCTGCTTTTGCCCCGGCCCGCAGCTAGTCTCTTAGCATGCTGTGGTCCATTGCATACTTTATTAACGATGGCGTATTGCGGGTGCCGGTTTTTTCGAGCAGGTGCTGGCGATGAGTTTCGACAGTACGCAAGCTGGCAAAGAGCTTGGCGGCAATTTGTTGCGTAGTCAAGCCGTTGCTTAGCAGCTCCAGCACTTCCTGCTCCCGATTGGTCAAGCCCACCCCTTTTTCCTCGGTGGCCAGCCCGGCGCACCCCTGCGCCAGCACTGCTGCCAGCAAGCCCAGGCCCACCTGCGAGCACAAATACTGCCGGCCGGTCATCACTAGGCGAACGGCGGCCACGAGCTCGCGCTTATCCGCCGTTTTGAGCAAGTAGCCGTGTGCCCCGGCATCGAAGAGCTCCATAATGCTCTGGGCCTGCGCTACCATCGACAGCACCACAATGCGCAAGCCGGGGTATTGCTGGCGCAGCAGCAGCGTCGTAGCCAGCCCATCTAGCACGGGCATTTGTAGGTCGAGCAGCACCACATCGGTGGCTACGGCCGGCAGTTGTGCCAATAGCTGCTCCCCGTTGTCTGCTTCGCCTACTATCGTTAGCTCAGGCTCGGTGGCCAGCATTGCCCGCAGGCCTTGGCGCAGAATGGGATGGTCGTCAACCAGAAATAAGCGAATCATGGGAATTCAAAAGCAAAAGGCCGCTACAGGCCAAGAGGTTTGCCCTAATAGGTAGCAGACCGACGCTTACCGCTTAGGGGTGGGATAAGGTCGCACTTTTAGCCATAAGGTTGTAGCGCCTACCTTTTTACAAACCCGGCAGGCCCCTAACGGCGGCACTCGCCCGAAAGCGCTCACTAGTTTTTAATTGCACAACCCGCCCTAAATAAAAACGGCCCTAGCATTACGCTAGGGCCGTTTTTTGTGGCAACAGTTGGAATCGAACCAACGACACCAGCATTTTCAGTGCTGTGCTCTACCAACTGAGCTATGTTGCCAATTTTAATTTCCCGGGCCTGCTTGGCGGCTTGGGAGCGCAAAGGTACGATTAGCGCGCAATGGTGCAAGAATTTGCGCAGAATTTTTCAAACAAATCGACGCGGCATGGCTAAAAGTAGTCGTCATGCCTACTAAATTGCACCCCCATCCCACCCGCTGCCTTACCTTTACTACCTATGCTGCAACCCATCCTTTTCGCGCTGCTGCTGCTGGCAGCCTTCGGCCTGTTTACGTGGCAGGTTCGAAAAATCAGGGCCAACATCCTCGTGGGCCGCGACCGCGATATGAGTGGCCACCCGGCCGAGCGCTTCCGCAAAGCGCTGCTTGTGGCCTTCGGGCAGCAGAAAATGTTTAAGCGCCTTACTCCCGCCCTGCTGCACTTAGTGGTATACGTTGGCTTCCTGGTTATCAACATTGAGGTGCTGGAAATCATCATCGACGGGCTGTTTGGCACGCACCGTTCCCTGAGCTTTTTGGGGCCAGTGTACAGCGCCCTGATGGCGACCAATGAAGCGCTAGCTGCCCTGGTGCTGGTGGCGGTGGCAGCCTTCTGGTGGCGCCGCAACCACAATCCGCCGGTGCGCCGCTTCACGGGCGTGGAACTGCGCGCCTGGCCCAAGCTCGACGCCAACATCATTCTCTACATCGAGGTGGCGCTGATGCTGGCGTTGTTTTTCATGAACTCGGCCGACATTCGGCTACATCAAGTTGAGCACAAGACGCTACCAGGCGTTTTCCCAATTAGCCACCTGCTAGCGGGGCTGCTGCCCGCCACCAACGTAACCACGCTGGAAGTGATGGAGCGCGCCGGCTGGTGGATTCACATCACCGGCATCCTGCTGTTTCTCAATTATCTACCTAGCTCCAAGCACTTCCATATTATCACGTCGTTCCCAAATGTGTGGTACTCGCGCTTGGTGCCGCAGGGACAGTTTTCCAATGTCGAAAGCATCACCCACGAGGTGAAGGCCATGATGGACCCCAGCTACGAGGTGCCTACCCCCCCGGTGGGCCCCGACGGCTCGGCGCTGGCCCCTACCCCCTTCGGCGTGAAGGACGTGGAGGACCTGGCCTGGACCAACCTGCTC
>CALMOO010000146.1 GCA_937871705.1 uncultured Hymenobacter sp. | reverse complement strand
AGATTGAGTAGCGGCCGTTACTGAAGGTCAAGCACAAAATAATCTGGTCATTTATTTACAATAACATATTGTAAATAAATGAATTATATTATAAATTAACTTGTTTTTCTCTTATGGCAAACAACGATTTCAACCCCGTTCCCGGCGGGGTAGCAGGCCACGGCGATGCCGTGGTTTTTGGGCCAACTACGGACGGCCTCGGCGCGCTGAGATACCTCGAAAAGACCGATGCCCTTGCTGCAAAGCAAAAACAGCGCGCTGACGCGGCGGCCCAGAAGCAGAAAGATGCCGACTACAAGGATTTCATTTCGCGAACCAAACTCAGCGCTAAGGGCGGCGTGCATTACCAACCCCTACTGCAAGCCGAGGCCAGCAACACGTACCAGCAGATGCAAGACCTCGCTGCGAACTCTAAACTGGGCCGTTATGAGCGCGGCATGCAGCAGCAGCAATTGGTAGACAACTACAACCGCCTAGCCGAAGCGAGCACAAAGACGGACCAGTTTGTGGGAGACCTCGCGAAACAGGTGACGGCCGACAAGCGCTACAACACGGAGAAAACTACTAAACTGCTGCACGATACCCTCTACAATCGCCAGGCGGATGGGACCTTACAAGTGGGGGAAGATGGCAAGCCGCACACTATCTCACCCTTAGAGTACGACCCACAAGCCGCTGTTGCAGCCGTCTCGACCGGTAATGACCACTTGGTGGCCCCGGAGATTTATTCCCAATTTTTAGATAAGCAACCGGAAAATGCGGTTACGTATGCCCGCGAGGCGCTACCTGGTGGCCGGGGCTTTCGCAATGTGGCCAAGTCCAACATCTATGAGTTGACCCAGGAAGGGGAAATTAAACGAGACCCGCATACGAACAAGCGCATCCTACGCGACACCCCCGAAACCTTAGCAGCCTTTGATGCTGATCCGGTTAATAAACAGTATCTCGATGGTTTCGAGCAGCAGCATAAGCGCGAGTTAGCGGGCGCAGTGCAGAAAATGGCTGCCCAGCAACAGCTAACGCCCGAAGAAGCCGAAGCCGTGCGCGTCGAACAGAGCCCGGCTGGCCGCCGCATGGAGTTGTTCAAACGTGGGCTCATGCAATATGGCTATGGTCGCGAGGAAACCGCCTTGCTGCAAAAGCCGGCCCGCGTGGAAAAGGCAGCCGGCCGCACGGCCGGGCCCAAATACACCCAGCAAGGCGGTACCAGCTTCACGCCCGAGGTGATGGGCGGCACTGGAGCCGGCGGTACCCACGGTTTGTTGTCGCTGGCCTCCTCCGACCCGCTATTGCACGTGAAAGCCGATGGCACCCGCCAGCCCTACACCGCCAAGGCCGTTCACGCGCAGTACGTACTCGTGCAGAATGGGAAGCCAGGCCAGCTCGTGACCAATAATGCGAGCCCCCAGCAGCTATCCTACATCAAACCGCAGTTGCACCTGACGACGCCCACCGGCAACCTAGTGACGCCAACCGACCCTACGCTAGAGCAGCGTTATCAGCAGGGCGACCGCCAGCCCTTGCTGAATTGGGTGCGGGACCAGCGCGAACAGAACCCGAGGCTATCACTCAACTGGCAGATGCTGGCGGTACCCACCAAGGATAAGTTGACAGCGGAGAACAACGCGCAGGAGATTTTTAAGCGCCTGCAAGCGGAGCGCTCAGCTACTAATAAGGCCCCTGGCGACGCAGGCTACCAGGGCGACGAGAAGCTGATGAGCACCGCCCAGCAGCTGGCCAGCCAGCAAGGTGCATCACTGCTGGTTCCCTATCGGGGAGCTGATAAGCTCCAAATCGACGGCGCTACAAACTACATGCTGCGCGACCCCAAGCGCCGCAAGAAAATGGAAGCGGAGTTCGAGTACTTCAACCGCGAAACGGCTCCCCGACCGGCCGAACAGCGCGCCGCTCCCAAGAAAAGCCTGGGCATCAACTTCGGTACCAAGCCGTCCCCGTCCACGCAGGCCGTTACCACCCCCACTGCACCCACCTTCAAGCGGGCCGGCACCAAGAAAACCGGCATTCAATTTTAGTCAACACGTTGGTTTCAAGCCATTCGATAAAATTATCGAGTACTCGCCAGCGCTGTACTTCCCTTTCCTTTTCTGCAAACAGTACCTATGGAATTTAACGAACAAGCCTTACCGGCCGAGTTCTCGCCGCCCGAGGTAGAGGAGCTCCAGCCCACATCCGAGGCGCAAGCGCCTCAGGAGCCTGGCCAGCCGACCGACCCACCCGGCCGCGTCCGCCTTCAGCAATTACACACCTTCTTAATGAAGGAAGGCACCGACGCCCCCGAAGACTATCAAGTATTTGAGCAGAAGCTGCTAGAGAAGCCCGACCGGCTCAAGCAGTTGCATAAATATCTTATTGAGGATAAAGCAGATGTGCCCGTAGATTATAAAATTTTCGAAGAGAAGATTTTCGAAGGGCTCAAAAAAAAAGTCCAGCCGCCAGCTTTGCCCAACGCTGGCGAGGATGTTGGGCCAGCTTCGTCGGTTGGTGGCAGCGCTGCTGGGCTGACCCCACCGAGTAGCGACTTACCGCCTGGCGACATAGAGTTTGCCCAGGTGAGCGCATCGCCGGGG
>CALMOO010000145.1 GCA_937871705.1 uncultured Hymenobacter sp. | reverse complement strand
CGCCGTTAGGCAGCGCGTCACCCAAGCGCCAGGCAGGAGCTTGACAGGTGTTTTAGAAAAGTAATAGGCCATGTTACTGCTGAAGTAAGGGGGGTAGTAAAAGCAAAAATGACGTAGCTAACTTGTTTCAAAAACCCACAAACGTTTGCGGCACGGGCTTTTAAACTTATATGGTGGTCTATCAGGTCATTCGAATCGTCAGGCAAATATGCTAAAATGTTTAAGCAAAATTTGGTTACTCCAAAAAAAATTTGGATATTTCCGCCGAGAATCATCCAAATAATATCTCCCTGCCACAGCGAACCACCTGTTTTTGTGGACTTAAATAGTATTAGCTGACCACTATAGTCATTCTGCAGAATGGCAGCTATAGAGCAGTTTGCCCTACTATTTTTTAAGTGTAATGTGATACTTTGTCTCTTTGACCAGCTTTTTTAGCTGATGACAAGGAGTTCTCGTTTTTGGCCACTGCTTTATTCTTGCCTTATTGCTACTAGCCTGGTAATGCAGCCAAATGCTCTTTGCTAAAACCTTTTAGTAAAAAGCATTTGCTGATGGCTGTAGTGTTCAGGCTTGCTTTTTTCCTACCCAACCCCTTTTCCTATGTCCTCTTCTTTATCACTCAAGAATTTGCGAGGGTTGCCCTTACTGTTGCTGCCCGCGACGCTGCTACCGCTCGCGTCGGCAGCAGCAGCAAGCAGCCTGACCAGTGCCACCTACCGGGCTGATGTGACCGTGCAAGGTGTTGTAACAGACGATAAAGGCAACCCGCTGCCGGGCGCTACTATCGTGCTGAAAGGTGTTACGGGCGTAGGCGTGAGTGCCGATGCCGACGGCAAGTTTTCGCTGAGCGTGCCCAATGGCAACGCCACGCTGGTAATTTCATCAGTGGGATTCGTGGCGCAAGAGGTGGCGCTGGCGGGCAAAACGACGCTAACCATACAGATGGTCACCGACAACAAGTCGCTCGATGAGGTAGTAGTAGTGGGCTACGGTACTCAAAAGCGCTCGGACCTAACCGGCGCTGTGGGCAGCGTGAAAGCCGCTGAGCTCACCGAGCGGCCCATCGTGAACGTGGCGCAGGGCCTGCAAGGCCGGGTAGCGGGCGTGGATGTATCGCTGAACTCGGGGCAGCCGGGCAGCGCACCCTCCATCCGGGTGCGGGGCTACAGCTCCATTTCGGCCGGCAACGACCCACTCTACGTGGTAGACGGCGTGTACTGGAAGCAAGGCATTACCACGCTCAACCCTAATGACATCGAGAGCATTGAGGTGCTCAAGGATGCCTCGGCTACGGCCATCTACGGGGCGCAGGGCAGCAGCGGCGTGGTGCTCGTCACGACTAAGCGCGGGCGTAAAGGCAGCACGATAGCCTACGACAGCTACGTGGGCCTGAGCACCCTAGCTCGCAAGCAGCACCTGCTCAATGCGCGCGAGTTTATGGCCACCGAGGATTTGGCTTACCAGAACATTCAGAAGTATGACCCCACCGGCTGGGCTGCCGGCAACTATGCCAGCAAAGACCCGCAACTCAAGCGCCGCGCGCTAGCTAACCCCAACGACCCACACCGCCTGTTTGACGAAAACCTGAACCCACTTTACGACACGGACTGGCAGAAGGAAACCACGCAGACGGGAGTAACTCAGAGCCACAACCTATCATTTTCGGGGGGTAGCGACCAGCTTACCTATGGGTTGTTTTTGAATTATACTAATGCTCAAGGGATACTTCTTAACACCTACCAGAAGCGCTACCAAGGGCGCCTAACGGTGGACAACCAGGTGAAGAAGTGGCTAAAAATCGGGGGCACTATTGGCTACTCTAACATTGAGGACCGCTTAGGCAACCGCTTTACAGGGGGTAATAATATTCCGCGCATGATGATAGAGATGATTCCTATCATGCCTATCAAGTACCTCGATGGCACCTACGCCAAGCGCCAGGACTACCCCGATATGGAAAGCGGCGATAATCCCGTAGCCATCGCACGCGAAGACGTAGAGATAACGCGCAACCAAGTATTTTCTGGCAACATCTACGCCACGGCCAACATCATACCGGGCCTAGATTTCCGCACGGTATTCGGGGCCAACATCAGTTCGCAACTTAACCCCTACTTTGCCAGCAACCTGATTCAGTTGCGTTCTTCGCGGAGCCTAGCTGGCATCGATGCTTTCGATTCACATAACTTACAGTGGCAGAATTACCTCACTTACAATAAGCAGCTTAACCCTGACAACTCGCTCAACGTGGTGCTGGGTGTTGATGCATCGCGGTTTCAAAGCCAAAGCTTGGGCGCTAGCACTACGGGCCTGCTCGACAACGCCTACGGCTACTATAACCTGGGGGTAGGCTCCACGCCAGGTACGCCTAACTCCGACTTCCAGGCTTATCAAATGCTCTCGTACTTCGCCAGGGCTAATTACGGGTTTAAGGACCGCTACCTGCTGACGGTTACCGACCGCGTCGATGGCGCGTCGCGCTTCGGCGTCAACTCCAAATACGCCAACTTCCCATCGGCCGCCGTTGCTTGGCGCATTTCGCAGGAGGACTTCCTGCATGATAATTCGACCATCACCGACCTGAAGCTGCGCTTTGGCTATGGCCGGACCGGTAACAGCAACTTCGATAACTACAGCTCGCTCGACCAACTCGGTAGCAACCAGTACGTGTTTAATGGTACGCGCACCTCAGGTATTACCACTGGCTCGCTGGGCAACCCCTTATTACAGTGGGAACGCGCCGGCCAGTATGATTTGGGCCTAAACGTGGGCCTGTGGCAGAACCGCGTCACGTTTGAGGCTGACGTATATCAGCGCACCACCACTGACTTACTGCTTAACGCGCCAATACCGCAGTCGAGCGGCCACGATGTTATTATCCGCAACATTGGCAGTGTACGCAACCGCGGCTTGGAGCTGTCCTTGAACACGGCCAACGTGCAAGGTAAAGACTTCACCTGGTCGACCACTTTCAACATCTCCTTTCTCAAAAACCAGGTGCTAGCCCTGGGCGATGCCGGCGATGATATTTTCCCCGGTCCGTACTTCCTCAACCAAACAAACGTGCTGCGGGTGGGTGAGCCCGTGGGCGCCCTCTACGGCCTCATCCGCGAGGGTACTTGGAGCACGGCCGAAGCCGACCTGGCCTTGAAGTACAACAAATTGCCTGGCGACTTAAAATTTAAGGACGTGAACGGCGATGGGCAGATAAACGACGCCGACCGTGTGATACTAGGCAAGAACATCCCAACCGGTTTCGGCAGCTTCATCAACAACTTCCGATACAAGGGTTTCGACCTGCTAGTAGACTTGCAGTTTACCTACGGCAACAGCGACCTGAACCTGACCGAGCACTCGGCCCAGGAC
>CALMOO010000144.1:10558-13090 GCA_937871705.1 uncultured Hymenobacter sp. | reverse complement strand
GCCCTCGACTACCCCACTGACCGCCTGCACATTCAGGTGCTCGACGACTCAACCGATGAGAGCGTGGCCCTGGCCGCCGCCCGCGTGGCTCACTACCAGGCCCAAGGCTTGCGCATCGACCACGTGCGCCGCCCCAGCCGCCAGGGCTATAAAGCCGGCGCCCTGGCCCACGGCCTGGCCGAAACCGATGGCGAGTTCATCGCCATCTTCGACGCCGACTTCGTGCCTGCGCTCGATTTTTTGCGCCGCACGCTGCCGCACTTCACCGCCCCGAGCATCGGCATGGTACAAACTCGCTGGGGCCACCTCAATGCCGGCCACTCGCTGCTGACACGGCTGCAAGCATTTGGGCTGAACGCGCACTTCCTGATAGAGCAAGTGGGGCGGCAGGCGGGCGGGCATTTTCTGAATTTCAACGGCACGGGCGGCGTGTGGCGGCGCGCCGGCATCGCAGACGCTGGCGGCTGGCACGCCGACACCCTCACTGAAGACCTCGACCTCAGCTACCGCGCCCAACTGCGCGGTTGGCGCTTCAAGTACCTGCCCCAGGTGGTGGCGCCCGCCGAGTTGCCCGAGCAACTCGATGCCCTCAAATCGCAGCAGTTTCGCTGGAACAAGGGCGCCGCCGAAACTGCCCGCAAGCACCTGGGCCGGGTGTGGCGCGCCCCTACCCTGCCCGTGGCCACCAAGCTGCACGCCACGTTTCATTTGCTAAACAGCTCCGTATTCGCCGTCGTTCTGCTGATGGCCTTGCTGAGCGTGCCGTTGGTCTTTGTGCGGGCCAAACGGCCCGAGTTTGAGCCGGTGTTTCGAATGGCATCAGGGTTTGTGCTCACCTTGCTGCCGCTCGTGTATTATTATTACACCGCGTGGCGCCTCACCGAGCCTTCGGACCGGGCGCGCTGGTTTGCGCCCACGTTTATCTTGTTTTTAGCCTTGTCGATGGGCCTAGTCCTGCACAATGCATGGGCGGTGGCACAAGGGCTACTGCAGCGGGCCTCGCCCTTTGTGCGCACCCCCAAGCAGGGCGCAGCGGCCGCGCGCCCTGCCCGCCGCTATCGCACCCGTGAATCGGAGCTGCTGCCGCTGGCCGAAGGCTTGCTGACCAGTTACTTTTTAGTAGGCTTAGCAGCAGGATTTTATTACGACGACTACGGCTTGTTTCCTTTTCAGCTGCTGCTCGTGGCAGGCTTTGGCACGCTTACGTACTATGCCTGGCAAGAAAGCCGGGAGTTTAGCTTGCGAGTGCCTGCCTAATTCTAAAGGCTAGTGCAGAGCCGTCTTTACAGCAACTTGCGAACGGCTTTATTTAATCTAAAAAATTATCCATGTCTCCGCTCATTTCCCGGCTGGGGATAGTGCTGCTTCTGCTGGGCTTGGTCATGGCTTGCCAACGCCGAAATCCCGACGCACCCCCGACTACCAACCGACTTTATTCGGCCATGCTCGATGGCTTGCTTAAAAAGTCGGTGCCCTTCGTGAGCGTGGCGCAGCTTAAAGCCCAGCCCGCGCCCGTGCTGCTCGATACGCGCTCGGCGCGCGAATTTGCCGTCAGCCACTTGCGCGGGGCACGGTGGGTAGGATATGATAGTTTCTCCTTGGCCGAAATGCAGAATTTGCCAAAAAACACACCCATCGTGGTGTACTGCTCGGTGGGGGCCCGCAGCGAGAAAATCGGCGCTCAATTGCAGCAAGCCGGTTATGCGCACGTGCGCAACCTCTACGGCGGCATCTTCGAGTGGGTTAATGAAGGAAATCCGGTTTTTACGGCCGCCAACCAGCCCACCGACCGAGTGCACGCCTACTCGCCCGCCTGGAGCATCTGGCTACAGCGCGGCCAGCCGGTGTATAAATAGTATAAGCTGGGTAATCAGCGCATAGATAGATTGTAGGGATTCAATAAAATGTAAGCTCACCTTAAAATAAAGCCCGTCCCAGCTAGAGGCCAATAGTTCTGCAGCCGCCACTACGCCTTTAAGAACCCGCCTTTACCAACCACTGGTTTACCAAAGAGGCGAGCGTACACAAGGTGTCGGATATTTACCGCCAGGAGGTGCCCCACTAGCTTACCACGTTAGCTTAGCTCTGACCAGCTACTCAGTAGCTTGGTTTCAGTATATTTGTTTGCTTCCCAACAATGCTATGGCAGTAAACGACAAGTATGTGATGAACGGCGTGTGGCTCACGTGCGACAAGGGCGTGACGCCCTCACGCTTTAATGTGACGCCCAAGCCCGTGCAGCTCTATGACGAGCACTTTGCCAACGAGCTCGACAACATCCCGCTGGTAAATATCACGACCTTCGGCGCGTGCAGTGCCATACAAAGTGCCTGCGCGCCGGGGCCGCTGGTGTGGGAGCGGGTGATGGAAGACGGCCTGACGGTGCTCGGCGCCCGGCCACTGCTCGACACCAGTAAGTGTCAGTGTGGCAAGGGCGGGCAGATTGCCATTCACTTCACCAAAGCCGATGCCACGGCGGCGGTAGAACTAGACCAAAAGCTCGACCAGGTAGATGCGGCGGCCGATGCCGCT
>CALMOO010000144.1:0-10548 GCA_937871705.1 uncultured Hymenobacter sp. | reverse complement strand
ACCTGGGCTTTTTGGGGCGGGCTGGCTTGCGCGGTGGGCGGAGCCGTGTTGGTGGCTACGGGCGTGGGGGCACCCTTAGGAGCCGCGCTAATAGTGGGCGGCGGCGATTTGATGGAAGCTAGTACCGTACTAGCCTCGACGGCGGCCGTAGCGAAAGGGGCCACCAAATTTGCCCGTGACCCTAGTCTGCAAACCGGCCTTTCTATCGTGGGAGACGTCGCCACTGATATAGCTGTTAACGTCCTCCTGAACAAGGTAGGTGGTAAGTTGGTCCAAAAAGTTGCCAAGTCGAAGCTAGGGACGCGCGTAGCTAATTCCAGCTTTGCGCACCAGATGGAAGAGCGGTTTACCAATGCTTTTGCCCATAATCGCACGCCGCACCCTACCTGCGTAGGCGAGCCCGTGGACGTGGCTACCGGCAAGGTTATCAATGGAGCCATTGATTTTGAGCTGCCTGGCCCGTTGCCACTGGTCTGGCAGCGTATCTGGTATTCTACCTCTGCTCACGAGGGTGCCCTGGGCCACGGCTGGCACCACGCCTACGACGAAGAGCTATACGTCGATGACGAGCTTATCATTGTGCGCTTGGCCGATGGCCGCTACACGGGCAACGAGCCATTAGCCGTAGAGGAGGCAGTTTTTATTCGCGAAGAAAAACTGACGCTAACTCGCACTAGGCAAGGGTATACCCTACACGACGCCGCTGGTCTAACCCACTACTTTGCCTACGCGGCAGTTTCGGATTCGTACAAGCTGGTGCGCTTGGCTCAGGAAGCCGAGCAGGCAGCTATCCTGTTTGAGTACAATGCGCAGGGCTTTCTAGCAAGCATCACCGACAGTGCAGGCCGTCGGCTGTCAGTAATCTGCGACGCGACCGGGCGCATCCAAAACATTCGGGCCCCACACCCTACCGAAGCTCGGGGTCAAGTAGAAGTAGTGCGTTACGAGTATAATAGCCAAGGACACTTAGTGCAGGCGGCCGATGCCCTGGGGCAGGCATGGCAGTTTCGCTACCAAGGGTCGTTGCTGGTACAGGCCACGTACAAGAATGGCCTCAGCTTTTATTACGAATACGATGGCTCCGATGCTCGGGCGCGCTGCGTCCGTACTTGGGGCGACGAAGGTATCTACAGCTGCCAGCTCCACTATGACCGGGAGCGGCCCCAAACTACCGTTATTGACTCCGTGGGCGCGCAGCGCACGTACTTGTATGACCCTGAGCTGGGCGTCGTCACCCAACTGGTGGATGCGCGGGGCGGTGTCACCCGCTCGGAGTACAACGAACACGGCGAGCTTACGAGCCTTACCGACCCGCTGGGCCAGCAAACGCAGCATACCTACGATGAGCGGGGCAACTGCACCGCCACGCAGCTACCCGATGGCG
The DNA here is from genome assembly GCA_937871705.1 of uncultured Hymenobacter sp. Taxonomy (GTDB): domain Bacteria; phylum Bacteroidota; class Bacteroidia; order Cytophagales; family Hymenobacteraceae; genus Hymenobacter. The sequence continues at coordinate 9,164 of CALMOO010000144.1, read as the reverse complement.
CGCAGTTGCAACGGGCATACGACGCGCACGACCGCCTCGTGCAACTCACCGATGCCGTAGGTGGGCAATGGCACTGGGTCCATACGCCCGAAGGCCGGCTGGCTCAGCGCACCGACCCTCTCGGCCGCACTGTGCGCTATGCTTACCAGAAAGGTCAGCTCACAACAATTACCAACGTTGCCGGCCGCTGGACCACGCTCAGCTACGATGCTGCGGGCAATGTAGTAGAAGTGCAAACTGCCGACGGCCAGCGCAGCCGCTGGCTCTACGACCAGTGGAGCCGGGTGCACAAAACGGCCGATGCCCGCGGCAATGTGCAGTGGCGCGAGCACGACTTACTGAGCCAGGTAACGGCCGTATACGAGCCTGACGGCAATGTGCGGCGATTGACCTACGATGCGCTGGGCAACGTGACGCGGGCCCAGGACCGGCATCATGACGTGCAGTACGCCTACCGGGGCCTGGGTCGGCTAATTCGTCGGGTTGAAGCGGGCACCGCCGTCGAGTTTTTGCACGACACGGAGGAGCGCCTACGCGCGGTGGTCAACGAACACGGCCTTACCTACCGCTTCGAGCTGGACGGCGAAGGCGACGTCATCACGGAGGCCGGCTTCGATGGCCTGACGCGCCGCTACCAGCGCGATGTGGGCGGGCGAGTAGCCGAACTGCTACTGCCCACGAGCCAGCGCACGCGCTACACCTACGATGCGGCCGGGCGCGTGACCCAAGTTGAGTACGGCGACGGCAGTGCTGAAACTTATGCCTACCGGGCCGACGGGGCCCTGCTGGAAGCCAGCAATGAAGTCACCACTGTGACGTTTGCGCGCGACGTTCTGGGTAATGTTACGCAAGAAAGCCAGCGCGATTACACCGTCACCAGCGAGTATAGCCAGCTAGGGCAGCGTATAGCACTACGCTCTTCACTAGGAGCACAAGTGGGGTATACCTACAATGAACCAGGAGCACTGGCTGAAATTAAAGCCGGTAGTTGGCGCGCCTCATTCGAGCGCGATGCGCAAGGCCTAGAACTTCAACGCACGCTGAGTAGCGGAGTAAGCGCCCGCTGGAAGCGCGACCAATTAGGCCGGCCCACTGAGCAGCGCATCCGCGTCGGCATGGGCCGGCAGACCGAGCAAGTCCGCGCTTACAGTTGGCAAGCTGGCGACCGGCTCACGCAGATTGAGGACAACAAGTACGGCCTCTCCCAATTCGAACGTGATGCAATAGGCAATCTGGCGAGTGTCACTTTTGGAGACGGCACGCGTGAGTTGCGCTTACCTGATGCGGTCGGCAATTTATTTCAAACCTCACAACGCCAGGACCGCCAGTATGGTCCGGCTGGTCAGCTAGTGAGTGCGCATGGCGTACGGTATGAGTATGATGCGCTCGGTAACCTATGTGCTAAACTAACTGCTCAAGGCCAGAAATGGCACTATGCTTGGGACGTAGCTGGACAGTTAGCAGAGGTAGTACGACCCGATGGAGGGGTAGTACGCTTCACGTATGATGCCCTGGGCCGTCGCCTGAGTAAAAGCTATCGCGGGCAAGTTACCCGCTGGGTATGGGATGGCAATAAGATACTGCATGAATGGACCACCCTTGAAGCTACCACCGAAGCCCCTGAAGAAGTAGTAACGTGGCTTTTTGAAGAGGATTCTTTCGCCCCACTAGGTAAGCTGCACCGCGACAAGCAATATAGCATTGTGACTGACCATTTGGGGACACCCCTGGAAATGCACGACGAGCGGGGACAAACAACCTGGGCAGCTACGCTTTCTGCCTATGGCCGGGTGCGGCAAGTTGTGGGAGAACGAGAAAGATGCCCGTTCCGCTATCAAGGCCAGTACGAAGATGCCGAAACAGGCTTGTACTACAATCGCTTTCGGTATTATGACCCAGAGATGGGGACTTATCTGTCACAAGACCCTATCAAGCTGGCTGGAGGCAGTAAGCTCTACAGCTATGTGAGCGACCCTTATAGCCTGATTGACCCTTCTGGGCTAAACTGCGAGACAACCGCCAAGTTACAGGCTCATGCCAATGAAGCTAAGGCTGAAGCTGTGCTTTCACCCAAGCAACAAGCGTCTATACAGCGCTCTAGAAACCGTGCAGCAGAAGCAGTAGATGACCCCAAAGCACAATCTTATCATGAAATGCAAGCGGCTAAAAAGCAACAGTTGTACATGGGAACACAGGTGGACACTAGATTCAAAGCAAAGGTTGACGCTGACCCAGATTTAGCTCATTTAAGTACTACCCCTCGCGGAAAAGTAGGGCCCGATGTGTATGACCCTAAAGAAAGCAAATACTGGGACTTAACTACGCAAAAGGACTGGGATAAAGGAACACACCAAAGTAAATACGATGAGGATTATGGAAAGGGCACAGGTATTTTTTGGTGATTACTTCCGCATTGTAAATTAAACTAGTGTTAATTTTTTGCAACATGCTGCATATAATAAAATGTTGCTGATAATACGCACAGTTACTTTTATTTACTTATTGTAAATTAATTCCGCTTTTCACAATCAACTTTAGTTAAACATGGAGAGAAATCAAAGCCAAAAGGGTGCTATTTGGGAAATTAAGACACGAGTATCTGGCCAACAGTTTGTCGACTACGATTTTACGAAGACTAATTTCAATAGTGTCATAATAGAGAATACTTCCTTTATAAATTGCCTGTTCGATAAGTCAAATTTAGCAGGCTCAAAAGTATTCTATGAGTCTAGCTTTGAGCGCTGCGAATTCAAAAATATCAATTTATCTAATTCTACCTTCGGTAGCCACAAAGGCCTTTACACAGACTGCCTGTTTGATAAATGTGATTTCCGTGGCAAAGAGTTTAACTTCACTAGATTTGTTAATAGCGTTTTTAATCAATGCAAATTGAAAAAAATAAATTTTAACGCTAGTAGTTTTCTTAGCTGCAAATTTGCAGGGCTGCTGGAAGATGTTACATTCAATGGCATGTATGACTCTGGTAAGAGTGAGTTTCCTACACTAATAAATGTTAGCTTCGAAGAAGCTTCATTTGGGGAATTTGTCACATTTGTTAACTGTGATTTATCTACCTGTATTCCACCGAAAGACTTCTCTTTTGATGAACTCCTGTACAATCTCTATAGCAATAATCCTAGCATCCTAAGTACTGGTTCTAAAGACAAAATTGTCTTGACTGAAGCTAAGTAAAACATATAATATAATTAGTTAAGTACAGAATGCATCTAATACGAAAACGCACCTCAACCCTACGGTAATAACCGGATAATAAAATTTTTGAGCGGGTTCTTCTTGATGATGGTGACCAATTGGCCGTTGGTGTACTGATACTCGTCTTCGCGGCCGTCGCGGGTGGCGTGGTAGGTGGACGCAGTGCTGTGGCTTAAGGCAAAGTAGTCGCCGAAGTACTCGGCGAAGGCCCGCGCCTGGCCAGTGGGCTCGCCGAAGAACATATTCGTCACGGCGTAGCGGATGGGCTGGGTTTCGGTGGCGCGGTAGTGGTGCTTGTACTGGTCGGCCACAATGTCGTAGTGGTCGCCCTTCCACTCGGCTTTCGAGGCGAAATCGCCTTGGTTGGTGTGCGCCTCCACGGTCGAGAGCAGCAGCTGCCCGTTGCGGAAGCGGTTAGTGACCTGATAATAGATTTTGAGGTGATAAAACAGGAAGTTCACCTTCACGTCGCTCACCAAGGCGTAGGTCACGTCGGGGCCCACGGGCGCTTGGCGGGTGGCCGTCATGGTGCCAACCCTGATGCCTGCTACCTCAATGCAGTAGCGCCGCACCTCGGTCGCACCAGGCTGGGCCACCTTGGCCAGCCCGGGCAGGGGTAGGGCGCTGAGCCAGAGCCAGGCGGGCAGCTTCATGTCGTTAAACAGGTTTATTAGCTAAAAAATAGCGTCACACTGACGATAGGAAGCATCCTGGCTGGGTCGTTGGGTAGTAATCCAATGAAGCGGCCAGGATGCTTCCTTCGTCAGCATGACGCTCTTAGGTTAGTACTTTTAACTGCGTCTAGCAGCAGCCACCGCCGTCGTAGTGGTACGTGGAGGGCGACACGAAAATGTCGTTGCGGCCCAGCTTAGCCAGGGCGCCGCCGGTTTTGTCGCACACGGCCAGCGGCTGGTTTTGCATGAGTACGTGGCCTTTGTGGTCGTCGAAATACTCCTCATTGCCGTAGTAAATGGCGGTGCGGCCCGTAAAAATGCAGGGTCCATCGGCAGGCATGGGGTCCTTGATGGCGCACACTTCCACACTTTCAATAAAGATGAGCTCGTCGGTGGCGTAGTGCTGGGGCGAGAGCACGCGGTAGGCCCGCTTGGCGCGCACCTCTATCGTGCCGAAGCCCACCTCAGCTATCATGTTCAGGTATTCTTGCAGGGGTAGCGAGCCGGTGAGGCACAGGGCGCGCAAGCGCTCGTCGGCGCGCAGCTCGTCGCTCATGGGCTGCTCGCAGGTGGGGTCCGACATTACGAGGCGGCCGTGGGGCTTGAGCACGCGGTAGGTTTCCTGGAGGGCGCGGCGCAGGTCGTCGGTTTTGAAGATGTTGAATAGGCAGTTTTGAGCGGCTACGTCCACGCTCTCGTCGGCCACGGGCAGGTGCAGAGCATCGCCGGCGCGCAGGTCCACGAAGTCGCTCTTAAACCACTCATTTTGGGCTTCGGCTTCCTGCATGTTTTCGCGCGAGGCATGGAGCATTTCGCTCACCACATCTACGCCAATTACGGCGCCGGGGCGGCGACTGAAATACGCAAACTGGAGCAGCTCCATGCCGCCGCCTACCCCCACGTAGAGCACAGTAGGCGAGTTGGTGAGGTCGCGTGGGTTCACGGTGCTGCCGCAGCCGTAGTTCATGCTCAGCATGCGTTGCGGAATGCTCAGGCCAGGCAGCTGCCACACGGGGTTGGTGGTGCAGCACAGGCCCACCTGCGGCTCCTGGGCCGCTTGGCGGTACACGTCGGCCGTTGTTTCTAAGTAGCTCATCAGAGAAAAGTTGGAGAATGTATGTTGTTGCTGACAGCGCGATTATTGCTGATTCAGGTTCCAGTTATAGTCCAGGTAAGAAATATCGGTGCTGTTGTCAATCTTGGTAGTCGAGTAGCGGTTTACCCACTTCACTACCGACTGCCCGCCGCCGGTCCAATCGCCTTTGTACCAGTCGAAATACTTCGAGAGCTGGGCGTCAGACTTGCTGATTTTATTTTTAGAAGCGTTGTTGAGGAAATCGTGACCCTGGTCTTCCAGCTGGCGGTCGAGCTGCGAGCCGGTGTAGGCTTCGTTGCGCAGGCGCGGGCACGAAATGGAGGCGCACACCAGCGCGAAGTGAATGCGCGGGTCGCCGTACTTTTTGCGCAAAATGCCGTGCTCGATATTGTCGAGGCTCATTTGCTGGCCGCCGATGCTGAAAAACTTGGCTGCCCAAGGCGTCGTTACAAACGGAATCTTGATTTTGGAGCCAATATCCTTGATGCTCTGCACCGGGTAGTGGTCCAGGATGAGGCGAATGGTGTAGGCGTTGTAGGCGTTAATCCAGTACGCCATTTGGTCAGCCTTGCTCCAGTCGGCCGCGGGCGGGTTCTTGCTCAGCAAAGCCAGGTACTGGTTGAAGTCCTTTTCGTCGGCCTTGAAGCCCTTGTAATTCACCAGCCCCTGGGCGTTGACGTATTTTTTGAGCAATCGGTCATAGGCACTGTGGTCTACGAGGGCCCCAGTGGCGGCAACGGCCAACGTGGGGGTAGGCACCGGGTTGAGGCGGGGCCCCACAATAGCCAAGGCCGTGAGCGTGCCAGCCGCCAGCACTAGCGCCGCAAGGGTGATGGTCTTAATAAGCTTGTTCATCGAGGGCGATATACGGCAAGTAGCAGCGGAAAAGATTGCTGCCCGGCCAATCTAGTAGCGGTAGCGGCTGCGTAAAGTTTAGCAGTAGCAAAGGCGCGCCAGATTTTACGGCCGCCAAAACCTCGTCTTTGGTAATTATTTCAGAAGTTGCGGCCCCGCTTACGCCTACCTCATGCTTCTTAGCGTCATCATCCCGACTTACAACGAAGCTGCCAACATCGGCCGCCTGGTGGCCGACCTCCGACGCTATAGCCCGCCAGGCGCGGTGGAAGTGCTGGTAGTAGATGCCGGCAGTTCCGACGGCACCGCCGCCGTGGCTCAGCAGGCCGGCGCCACGGTGCTGCGCTCGCCCCAGCCCGGCCGCGCGGCCCAGATGAACTACGGCGCGCAGCACGCCCGCGGTGACGTGCTATACTTCGTGCACGCCGACGTGGGCATTCATCCGGGCTACGTGGCCACTATCGGGGCGGCTGTGGCCCAGGGCTACGGGGCGGGCTGCTACCGGTTCCGGTTCGACTCGGCGCACCCGCTGCTGCGCCTCAATAGCTACGGCACGCGCTCCAAGGGTATCATGAGCCGGTGAGGCGACCAGACGCTGTTTGTGACGCGGGCGCTGTTTGAAAAGCTGGGGGGCTTCAACGAGCGGTTCGTCATTATGGAGGACTTTGAAATCATTCAGCGAATTCGCAAAACTGCTAATTTTCTACTTGTTCCCCAAGACGTTATCGTATCGGCCCGCAAGTACGAAACCAACGGCTGGCTGCGGGTGCAACTGGCCAACCTGACGGCCTTCACCATGTTCTTCCTCAAGCTGCCGCCCCCGCGCATTGCCCGCACCTACAAGGCGTTGCTCAACTACCGCTGATGCCGCGTCCCGTTCTGGTTACGGGGGCCAACGGCTTCCTGGGCCGCCACTTGGTGGCCGAGCTGCTGCGGCGAGGCTACCCGGTGCGGGCCTTGGCGCGGCCCGGCAGCGCGGCAGCGGCGGGCCCCCTACCCCCCCTCCCGGCGCTGCCCCTCGACTACCGCGAAGCCGACCTCACGCGCCCCGCCACCCTGGCAGGCGTGGCCGAGGGCTGCGGGGCCATCATTCACGCGGCGGCGCTGGCCCAAGTCAACCCGGCCCGCGACCCGGCCGTGTGGGCCGTCAACTACGCTGGCACCGAGGCCCTGCTGCACCTGGCCCGCCAAGGGGGGGTAGGGCGGTTTGTGTACGTGGGCACGGCCAACGTTTTTGGCTTTGGCTCCAAAGCGCAGCCCGGCGATGAAACTCGCCCCTACGCCGGCCAGCGCTACGGCCTCGACTACATGGACAGCAAGCACGCAACTACTGGCTTAGTGCAGAACGCCGTAGCCGACTGGCAGCTGCCCGCCGTGCTGGTGCATCCCACGTTTATGCTGGGGCCCGCCGATGCCAAGCCTACTTCCAATGCCCTGCTGCTGGCGCTGCACCGGGGCCGGCTGCCCGGCTACCCGGCCGGCGGCAAAAACTACGTGCACGTGCACGATGTAGCCGTGGCCACCGTCAATGCGCTTACCCAGGGCCGCGTGGGCGAGTCGTACATTCTGGGCAATCAAAACCTGAGCTACCAGGAAGCCTTCGCGCTAATGGCTAGCGTGCTAGGCGTGGCGCCGCCGCGCTGGCCCCTACCCCCCACCCTCGCCCGAGCCTACGGCGCCGCCTGCGACTTGCAGGCACGGCTGCTGGGCCGGCCAGCCCAGCTCAATGCCAGTATGGCCGCCGTGGCCAACGACGGGCATTATTTCTCCGTCGAGAAGGCCCGCGCCGAGCTGGCCCTGCCCCAAACGCCCATTGCCCAGGCTGTGGCAGATGCCTTCGCCTGGTTTAAAGCGCACCACTATGTTTAGTACCAAGCCTGCCGAGCGGGCCGGGCCATTTGCCGGCAAGGTGGCCATCGTCACGGGCTCCGAGTCGGGCATTGGCCGCGAAACGGCGCGCGCCCTTTGCCAGCAGGGAGTGGCGGTGGTCCTCAACGGCCGCCAGCCCGAACGCCTCGAACACACCCGGCAAACGCTGGCTGCCGAAGGCTTTGCCGTGGCCAGCTGCGTGGCCGACGTCACGGACTACGCCGCCTGCGAGCGCCTCGTAGCCACGGCCATTCAGCACTTCGGGCGGCTCGATATATTAGTTACTAATGCCAGCATTTCGCAGCGAGCTTACTTTGCTGACATGCAGCCCGAGGTGTTTCGGCGGGTGCTCGATAGCAACGTGTACGGCTCGGTGTATCCACTCAAGGCCGCGCTGCCGCACCTGGTTCAAGCGCGGGGCAGCGTCACGTTCATCTCGTCTATCTCGGCCCTCAACGGCATGCCCAGCGGCTCGGCCTACTGCGCCGGCAAGGCCGCCGTGGCCAACCTGGCCCACACGCTGCGCCTCGAACTGGCTCACACCGGCATTCATTTTGGCGTGGTGCACATTGGCTTCACCCAGAACGATGCCGACAAGCGCGTGCTCGACGCAGCGGGCCAGCCCGTGCTCATTGCCCACCGCCCGCCCCGCTGGCAGAAAACGCAGGCGCAGGTGGCTGGCATTATCTTGCAGCACATTCGCCGCCGGCGGCAGCGCACCGTTATTTCGGCCCTAGGCCGGCTTATCGTGCTGGTGCACACCTACTGGCCCCGGCTCGGCGACTGGGTAGTGCTGGCGACCATCCGGCGCATGCGGCATTTCTATGAATAAGGCGCGCCGTCAATCTGCAGCCCCTCACTTTCTCGTATCTTCTTCACTACTGCTGTCAACCCTTTAGCTACATGGAAACCTACTACAACCCCGCCGACCTCAAGAAATTCGGCAACATTGGCGAGTTTCAGAAAGAGTTTGCCGACAAGTTTTTTGCTTACTACGGGGCCGTATTCGCCGAAGGCGCGCTCACGGCCCGCGAGAAGTCGCTCATTGCCCTGGCCGTGTCGCACGCCGTGCAGTGCCCCTACTGCATCGACGCCTACTCGGCCGACACGCTCGAAAAGGGCTGCTCGGAGCAGGAAATGATGGAAGCCGTGCACGTGGCCGCTGCCATTCGCGGGGGCGCTACCCTGGTGCACGGCGTGCAGATGATGAATAAGGTGAAAGAGCTGTCGATGTAAGTAGTAGCGCGGACTTTGTAGTTCGCGTTTGCAAGTTCCTGACGCGAACTACAAAGTCCGCGCTCCCAGTTATGATAAAATCCCTCAAAGCCACCGGCAATCAACTCGCCGATTCAGCTTTCCAGCTAACTGTGTTGCGCCAGGAAGTGGTCGATGTGCTGCAGTTGCCCGCCTTCCTCGCGCGCCAGACCGACCTGATCGAGGCCGTCGCAAGGTCCGGG
>CALMOO010000143.1 GCA_937871705.1 uncultured Hymenobacter sp. | reverse complement strand
AGATACCACATGGAATGAGGGGGTAGTCTGGCGCGGCTGGCTATCAGTGAACCCGTTTGGCTCGGCTCGTCCGATTAAACAAGCATAGCAGCTCGCACGTCAGTAGCCCAACACTAACGGCCAGCACCAAGGACCGGAGTAGTTCAGGCGCGCCTAGCAAGTGCCACAACTGATGAGCACTAGTCAGAAAGAGCAGGGTAAGGCCCAGCAGCAGCCGAGAGGTGAGACGAGGAACCATGAGCATGAGCGAAAAGTGAATGGCGAAGCAGGCAGCCAGTACCTGGTCAGCCCACGGCATTACATCGCTAACTATTACTTTGCTAAGTGCGAAGCTTACGGGCGCCGCACCGCATGAAAGCTTCTGCCGCCGCTACCTGCCTTTTCTACTGGTTCTAAGCCTGCTGTTAGGCTGGGCTATTGATAGCTTACGTAGTGGGTTGGTAGTGGCAACCGGTCTATGCAATCGTTTGCTAAAGCAAACCAAAAAAATAACACCCAGTAAGGGGCCCAGCATAATGGAGCTTAGCAGGCGCAGATGCCAGTATTGGGCAGGGCTTAGGTCCCAGTTTTGGGCGAGGATTTTAATGAGGTGTTCCATACGTGAATATACACATTTTCAGCACCTTTACAAACTATTAGGGTTGCCTACCCGGGGCCGCGAGCGGCTTGTAGGGGATACTTTCACCAAAAAAGCCCCAACCTTACTTGTTGGGGCTTTTTTGTGGCCCGCTAGTTTGTGAGTTCCATATCACTACGCGCGCCCAGCACGCGCTACGCACTCACCAGCAACACCAGAGCGTATGGCCGCCTTGCTTAGCGTTGGCCAAACGAATACTGTGCGCCGACTAGCACATTGAGGAAAAGGCGGTCGCTGAAACGGTAGTACGTGTCACCCACCGCAGCGCTCACTAGGCTATTGGCCGTTAGCTCCAGATTAGGGGATATCGCGCAACGTACGGCGGGCCCCAGGGTAATGCTAGCCCGGGTTAGCCCGCCGTTGTCTTCGTAGGAGTAAGGAGACCCAGAGTTGGTGGTAGTGGATTCATAGTGGAAGCTGGAATGCACCACCGTGATGCCGGCGAGCCCATCGAACTGAAAACGCCCGGGGGTAGGCGTAAATGCGTAGCGTAGCAGCACCGGTACCGTGAAATATTTCGAGCGGCTCGAAAAGGAGTCGTAGCTAATGCCACTTCCGTAATTGTAGGAGGAGCTGCCAGAATTATTCTGCCACTGGTAGGTTACGGAAGCTTGCAACGCTACGCGAGGAGCCAAGCCCACGCCGGCCGTGAGCGACGGGCCCAACAAACGGGGTACTCCCGCCGACGTGGAGGGAACATTAGTTAATAAGTTAACGCCCGCACCCAGGTAGAAATGCGAGGAAGCTGGCTCGGTTTGCGCCTGGCAAACGAGCGGCAAACTGGCTAGACTCGCCCAAATAAGTAGTTTTTTGCTCATGTAGTAAATGAAAAGGAAATGAATAAGGCCGCAAAAATAAGGCACTGCGAGTAGACTAAGCGCTTAAATAAAAGGGTATTTTAAGACGTATAGTTGTCTTATTCTTCCGACCCCTCGGGGCGCCATCCTATCAATTTGGGCGCATGGTAGACTACCATGACAGATTAAGCGCATCCTTGACAATAAAGTAGGCAACTATGGCTGGGCACCAGCGAGCACTCTGGCAGGGGTAGGCACAGTACAGTAGCATTCTCCGGCGTTTACCGCCCGGTTAGAAGACCTGCTACCCGCAAAGTAGTCTGCTTAGCTACTGGCTCAGGAGCTTCAGCTTGGTGGTGGGCGCCTGTGCTTACACAAACGTGATGCCGTAGCGCCCACAGATTTTGGCTACGGTGGCGAAGTCGGGTGGGCCGGCTGGCAGCGCGGCCAGTTCCTCAAACATGTGCTCAGCCCCGGCCGGGAATACCGACAGCATCACGTGCGCTTTTTCGGTGCCCACCACCCGCCAGCTGTGGGCGATGCCGCGAGGCGCAAACAGCACGTCGCCAGCCTTCAGGGTTTGCACCAAGTCGGCGGTTTCGTACTCTACCTCGCCGGCCAGCACCTGAAACAGCTCATCGTCTAACGTATGCACGTGGCGCGGAATGCCAGTACCGGGCACGTTGAGCTGCTCAACAAGAGTGAACTGCTGGTTCGTGTCCTTGCCTGTGAGCTTGATGCATTGCTGGTCGCCCAGCACGTTGAGGCGGTAGCCCGTACCGGCTGGAACGATGGCCGTGGGGGTAATGGTTGAAGTGCTCATAAAAAGGGGATGAATGGCGCTCAAACGTAGCGCTTGCCCTTACCCTTAGCCATCAGTGCCAGCACTGAATTTTCGGCGCTTCAGCGTGGGCATGTTGGCCTCAAGATGCCCCTCGCAACAAGCGGTGCCAAGTGCTAAGAAGGGCGATATAGCGCAACGACGCGCATAAAGCCTACCCCCGACAACCAGGGTAACGCCGCCAGCGCGGTAGTCGAAGTAAGC
>CALMOO010000142.1:1150-4194 GCA_937871705.1 uncultured Hymenobacter sp. | reverse complement strand
AACGACGCCGCCCAGGCCACCCACCACCAATACTACGGCGAAGGTGTAGGCCACCCCGGCTTGCAGCACAATGCCTATCGCGACTACGACGGCCACGACCTGGTGCCCGACCAGCAGGGCCACGCCGTGCACGACACCCCTACCCCCCCCTCTGGCCCGCAAGCCAGCAGCCCGCCCACCGATGGCCGCGGCAACGCCCAGGACAACCGCAACCTGCCCGACCGCGACGATGCCGCCGCGGCTTACCAAAACGACAACGGCGCGGTAAAAACCGGCGCCGGCTATGCCGCTGACTACGGCCACACCTCGGGCGTGGGCCTGCCTACCGGCACCGCCGACAACCACGCTGCCAGCGGCCCTGACGGCCGCAACCAGCAGGAAGACGGGCGCTCGTCGCGCGGGGGCTACGACAACCAAGGCAGCCAGGGTGGCCGCAGCCACGACCAGCAGCCCGGCGGAACTCCCGCCGCCAATGCACCCGCCCCCATCGATGCGCCCAACGCGCCCCAAACCGAAGGCTATGGCCACGGCCACGAGCGCAGCGAGGCCGCCGTGCCCGGCAATCCTAATACTGGCGACGAGCGTAATGGCTTTGGCCCCGCAGGCTCGAAGCAAGGCAATAGCGGCCAAGGCTTTGGCTCACAAGGTGGCTCCTATGACGACCAGAACCCGGGGGCTCGCGGCGCGGAGTATGACAACACTACCCAGCAGGACAAAGCCAAAAACTACGGCCAAGACCAGCGCGAAGACTATCGCCCCGACGACAACGACAAGCCAGTAGATGGCGACTACGGCCCCGAGCCGCGCCGCAACGCTGGCCGCGATGAGCCAAAAGAGTAACTCCTTTGTCATCGCGAGCCGGCGAAGCAATCGCACCACAACGACTTCCACACGACTCGTTCTGATGCGATTGCTTTGCCGGCTCGCGATGACCGGCGATTCGCTTAGTTATTCATTAACCACCTCAGCGGTGAATTTTCATGTCGATATCGTAGCGGTAACGCGGCGGACCGCCGATGGGCACGGCAAAAAAAGGCAGGGCAGTATCGTATTGGTCGGTCACGTAAAACACCATATCGTTGGGTGTTTTTGTCGCGCTGGTCAGGCGAAAATCCAGGGATAGGCCACGCTCTTTGTCCGTGATGGGCAGGATGCTACTAGCCCATTCGCCGTCGCCGCTGGCCGTGGCGGGGTGGCCGTTTTTAGCCACGCTAAACACCGCGATTTTAGCGCTACCGTCGATGTCGTAATTGCTCTGCTTGATGCTCACCACCCGGTCATTTACGAAGGGGTACAGGTGCACCGTCGTCTGCTTAAGCGCAGGGGGTAGGCGAAAGCAGTACTCGTACGTGAAGGCGTTGCCGCCGGGCACCGCCATATTAGCGGCAGCGCTGGTGCTGAGAAAGTAGCGGTACACGTTGCCATCGTTGCCGCTCGCGCCACGCGCTACTACTTTGAATACGTAACCTTTAAACTCATCTACCAACTCACCTTCCAGCGGGTTGAGCGGACCGAAGGTGTAGTACTTGCCGTCGTACTGCGGGTCGTTGCCAAAGGTCTTTTCCTGGAGCAAGCGGCCGGTGGGGGGTAGGGGCCGGTTCTGGGCAGGCTGAGCAGCCGGACGTGGGTCGCGGGCGCCGGGCCCGGAGTGCGCTCCTGGCCCACCATAAATGCTGAAAGTAGTATGCGTGTCAAACCCACCTTTTTGCGAGTCGAGCGTGCCGCCGCAATCGGGGTCAAATACGCGCAGATACACCGGCAGGCGCTGGCCTTGCGGCACCAGAAAAAAGAAGGTTTGGGTGAAGTCATCGTCGCCCCAAGCAGGGTCGGCGCGCGAACCAAACGTGATGAGGTACTGAATGTTCTCGCCAGGATTGGGCACGGCCTGCGCCCGGGCGGCTGCGGCTGCGGCCAGCAGCCAGGCCAAGCTACCCAGGGCTCCTAATAGGCGCCGGTAAAATGTAGAGGGTACTGACATAGAAAGTCCTGCGGTTGAAAGAACAACGGCCCGGATTCCGGCCTTAGGCGTAATATTACAACTCTATTCTCTACACAAGCTGGACTGCTGCCTACTGCATGAGTGCCTCTTCGCGCGATACTAACGAATTTTTCGACCAGCTCACCAATCAGGTGTTGGCCTTGCGCGTGGCCACGCACCAGCGCCTGCGCCCGCTCACTAATGAGCAACTCAACCGCCGCCCCAGCTTCGACAAGTGGAGCGTGGGACAGTGCCTGGAGCACCTTAACATCATCAGCGGCTACTACTTACCTAGCATCAAAGCGCAGCTTCAACTAGCTAAGGCGAAGGGCTCGGCGGCTGGCCCCAAGGTGCGCAGCGGCTGGCTGGGCCGCCGCCTCACCGAGTCGGCCCGCCAGAGCCGTGAGCTAGCCGATATCTTTCGGGTACGCAAGCAATACGCGCCTACTGGCGTGCGCCTCACTGGCACGGTAGTCGAAGCCTTTAACCGCCAGCTCGACGAATTGCTGCGCCTCTTGCTGCTGGCCCGCCAGGTCGATGCCGGTACCGTACGCATTTCCAATCCCATCTACCCCTGGCTGCGGCTGCGCCTCACCGATGTGCTCGAGCGCCTCCTTGCTTTCTACCAACGCTACATTCGGCAAGCCGAGGAAATACTGGTCACCAACGCCACGAAGGCAATGAGTGAGTGAGTTGGTGAAGGGCGCGAATCTGTCATTGCTTCGCACTCCTTCACCAACTTATTCATTATAAAGCACCTGCAATACTGTTTGGCCTACGGCCTTCATCGTCTTGCGGTCGATAATGCTCATGTTGTCGGCCGTGGTGTGGTGATAGGCCGGGAAAAATGCGGTGCCGTAGGGCGGGTGGTCATAGATGTCGACTGTGGGCACGCCAGCCTGGGTAGTGAATACGTGGTCGTCGAGAATGGCGCCCGTGTCGGAGAAGAGGAAGTAGTCGGAGTAGCCAATCTTGGCGGCGGTATTCCAGATTTTATCGACCACGCTACGCGCATTCTGCAGCGAGCTGCCTTCGCGGGTGAAGCGGCCGTTCTTAGCCCCTACCG
>CALMOO010000142.1:0-1140 GCA_937871705.1 uncultured Hymenobacter sp. | reverse complement strand
GATGCCGTACTCGGCCTTGTAGTTGGCCGGCAGCAGGTGCTTAGCCCAGTACTGCGAGCCCAGGCACCACGACGAATTACCGTTAGTTTCGTCGAGCTGGTTTTTCAGATTTGCCTGGGTATCTGTTTCATAGCCCCAGTCTTCGGCATCCATCAGCATAATATCGACGCCCACGTTGGGCGCCGCGTTTTCGGGTTGCTGGCTTAGTGCCTGCGCTATTTCGAGAGCCACGGCCACGGCGCTGGCGCCGTCCGAAGCGCCATCCATGGGCTTGTTTTTTTTGCTCTTCACCGTATCAGCATCGGCAAAGGGGCGGGTGTCCCAATGTGCAAAAACAGCTATTCGCCGCGCCGCCTTGGGCTGGTATTGCGCAATGATGTTGCGGCCCCGAATCTGGGTGCCATCAAACGTCATGGCCGTGAAGGGCTGCTCGCGCACCGTGAGGCCAAACTGCTTGAGCTTGGCCACCAGGTAGTCGCCGCAGGCCTCGTGCGCCGGCTTGTTGGGCACCCGCGGCCCAAAAGCTACCTGCTTAGCCGTGAAGGCATAAGCCGAGTCGGCATTGAAAGCCGGCGCCTTGGGCAACGCAGCTTCGGCGGCGGGCTGGCTGGTTTCGGGCTTTTTGTCGGCGGGGCAGCTCGTGAGCACGGCCAAGCCGGACAAGGCCAGCAGCGAAAAACGAAATTTCTGAGAATGCATAAATTACGATTGTCATCCTGAGCTTGCGAAGAGCCTTATCACGCCCGCATCGCTCGCACTAATACTCCTGAGAAGCGCCGCCGTGATAAGATGCTTCGTTCCTCAGCATGGCAGAAACTTTATTCTTCGCTATACGCCCATTCTACGCCGGTCTTCGTGTCTTTAATCACGATACCCTGGTGCTTGAGCGCCGCCCGAATCTGGTCGACTTTGTCGTACGCCTTCGCCGTTTTGGCTTCCTGGTAAAAGCTCAGCGTGAGGCCGAGCAGGTCTTCGGTGCTGGCGCGGGGCTCGTCGCGCAAGCCTAATATGTCTTGCACCAGCGTGCGGTAGAGGCCGGCGGCCTGAGCCAGCGCCACCGGGCCCACCTCGGCCAGCGCGGCGGGGTTAGTAGCTAAGGTATTAAAGCGCTTGAGCAAATCAAACACCGCAGCCACGGCC
>CALMOO010000141.1 GCA_937871705.1 uncultured Hymenobacter sp. | reverse complement strand
AACCGCTGGAACTACAAGGCGCGCGACTTTGACCGCTATTTCCTGAACGAGCTAAGCGAAGAAGATTGGCACACCCAAATTGCCTACGTGCAGCGCCAGCTCTCTGACAGCCTGATAAGCAAGGCGCTGCGCGCCATGCCGGCGCCCATCTACCGGCTCAGCGGCCCCGAGCTAGCGCAGAAGCTGGCCGCTCGCCGCGATGTGCTCGACCGGCAGGCCATGCGCTACTACCGCTTTTTGGCCAGAACGGTCACCATTCCGGCGTCCGACAAGCGCGAGTACCTGGAAGTAGCGCACCAGCCCCACGGCGAGCTGCTGGTCACCGTTACCAAGCTCAAAAAAGATGGCAGCGTCGGGGCGGCTATTTACCAGCGGCGCTTCGACCCGGCCACCACCCATGAACTGCGCCTGTATGGCCTGGGCGGGGCCGACGATTTTGCCGTCACGGGCACGGCGCGCACCACCATTCGGGTGCGCATTATCGGGGGCGCCGACGCCGACTCGTTTCGCGTGGCGGCGGGCCTGCACCAGCGGCGCAAGCTGCGCCTCTACGACCGCGCCGACGAGCCCAATGTGCTGCCCGCTGCCCGGCAAGCGCGCCTGCTCACGTCGGCCGATACGGCGATAAACCAATTCAATAAAACCGGTTTTCGCTACAGCTATTTGCAGCCGCTACTGCTGGCCAGCTACAACAAGGATTATGGCTTCCAGCTTATTAGCAATAACATTTGGCAAAAGCAGGGTTTTTGGAAAGACCCGTACGCGTTCCGGCAAAGCCTGCTCATTAACTATGGCTTCGGCAACAAGTCGCTGCTCCTGAACTATACCGGCACGTTTCGGCGCGTGGTGGGGGGTAGTGATTTGCTGGTCAATGCGCTGCTGAAAGGGCCAAATTACAATAACAACTTTTTCGGCGTTGGCAACGAAACCGAGTTTGTAAATTCCGGTAATCAACGCATTCATTACTACCGCAGTATCTATAACCTGCTCACGGCCGATGTGCGCCTGAGCCACACCTACAAGTACTGGAAAGTGAGCGCTGGCGCAACGGCGCAACGCTACACCAGCAACCGCACCAAAAACAGCGACCGCTTCCTGCGCGAGTACGGCGCGACGCACCCTGCCGAAGAGGTTTTCAGCAATCAGGCCTACGCCGGGCTGGTGGCAAGTGCCAGCTTCGACACCCGCGACAAAGAGCTGGTGGCCCGCCAGGGCGTGTACTGGACTACCAGCCTGATTGGCCTGCATCGGCTTGATGCTGAGCAGTATACCCTGGGGCAGGTCCAAACGGACTTCACCTTCTACCTGAGCCCGGCCCGCGATTCGAGCCTGGTAATTGCCAACCGCACGGGCGGTGGCACCACCATCGGCGATGCCGCGTTTTTTCAACAGCTCAAGCTGGGCGGCGCCCAAAACCTGCGCGGTTTTTATTTGTGGCGCTTCACGGGCAAGAGCATGGTGTATAACAACTTAGAGCTGCGCTTAAAATTGATTGATTTTACGTCTTACCTGCTGCCGGGCACCCTAGGGCTAGTGGCATTCAACGACGTAGGACGGGTATGGTCGCCGGGCGAAACGTCGGACACCTGGCACGATGGGTACGGCGGCGGGTTCTATTTCTTGCCGGCACAGCTGGTGCTGGTGCAGGCAGTGGTCGGGTTTTCAAACGAAGGCGCCTACCCCTACATCTCGGCTGGGTTCCGGTTCTAGCCTCGTTGCGCCTCGTTACTACCCCGCATTATGAACTCCGTTGCTCTCCTCAACTTTCTCGCCGACTTGGCCCGCCACAACGAGCGCGACTGGTTCCAGGCTCACAAACCCACTTACGACCAGCTCCGCGCCGATTTTGAGGCCGACGTGGCGTACTGGCTGCGCGAACTGGCCCAGGACGAGCCCGCCCTGGCTGCCCTCGACCCCAAAAAGTGCGTGTTCCGCATCTACCGCGACGTGCGTTTTTCTAAGGTGAAAGTGCCCTATAAAACGCACTTCTCGGCCTATTTCGCCGCGGGCGGCATTACGCCTGGCCGTTACGTCCAAATCGGACCCAATGGCCAGACGCTCGTTGCCGGCGGCCTCTACGAGCCTACTAAGGAGCAGCTCGCCGCCGTGCGCCAGGAGATTGATTACCAGGCCGCTGACTTGCACGCGCTGCTAGCGGCGCCCACCGCGCAGCAGCACTTTCCGCAAGGCCTTGTGGGCGACCAGCTCAAGAAGATGCCGCCCGGCTACGAGCCTACCCACCCCGAAGCCAAGTGGCTGCGGCACAAAAGCTTCTTGCTCAGCCACGAACTGCCCGATGCCCAGGTGCGCAGCCTGGGTACCGAGGCGCTGCGGGCGCATATTCTGGCCGCGTTGCGGGCGCTGGGCCCGTTTTGCGAGTGGCTGAACCAAGCAACGCAGCCTGATTAAATCGCATTGCCAACGCAGCCTCAACTACTGGTTAAAATAGCCCCGCTTTTCATTTGAGGGAAAGCACTTCCTCCTCGTGCCCAGCCCGAAACAGCGCGCTGACCTTCTTCGCGTTACCCTCTGCGTTCACAATATTCATCTGGTCAGAAAACAGGTCAAGCAGCACCGTATTGCGGAGCAGAAAAGAGGTAGTGGTGCGAGGTAGCGCCGCCTTGGCGTACAGCCAATAAGCGTCCTTCTCGGGCTGCATGCCCACAAACTGCACCGTGAGGGGCAGGCTGGGCTGGCGGGCCGAGGTGCCGGGCAAGGTCAGGGCCAGATGCTCGCGCATGTAGGCGTCGGCGAGGGGTAGGGCGCGCGGG
>CALMOO010000140.1 GCA_937871705.1 uncultured Hymenobacter sp. | reverse complement strand
GGTGCTGGGCTACATGATTGTCAATAACGTGCAGAATGATAAGGCCGTAACCGCGGCAATGGTGCAGGGCGTGCGGGCGCAGTTTGGGCCCCTGCTGGCCCAAAACCCCCGACTAAACGCCGCCGGTGCCCCGGCCCAGCTCGGTGAGGAAATGAAGCTGCTCTGCGTAGTGGTGCAGGCCGGCTGGCTGGCCGCCATCAAGGAAAAAAGCCTGCCGCAGTACCAGCAGGGTATTTCAACTTTGTTTAAGAACCAGTATAGCCTTGATTTTAGCGCCCTGCGGCTCACCGACCAAGGCTTTGCGCGGCTAGCTGAGCCGGACGCAGCTCCACGCAAAGCAGCTAGCCCAACTGCCTCTACCTCAGCTCAGCCAACGGCTACCGCGGGCGCACTCGCTCCCGAAGGCTGGTTTTTTCGGGCCATAAGCGGGTACCCGGCTGCCGTCGCCTTCGAGCCAGTGGTGCTGTTTAAGAACGGGGAGTACTTTGAGGTGCAAGAGGAACCGGTGGAGCAATTAAACGTGCCGGCCTCGAAGCGCCAGCGACCCGCAGCTTGGGGCACCTGGAAGAAATCGGGCGCCACCTATTTGCTAACCGACCACCAGGGGAAAACTGCCGACTACCGCCTGGGCGCTGGCAATTGGTTTCCGGCCTACCCCTACTCAGGAGGGATAACCCTGAAAAAGGGCTACGAAAAAACCAGCGGCGGCGATTATGCCACCGGCACTAGCGCACTCGCCGTCAGCAAGCTACACTTCCTGGACGCCACGCATTTCAGCCAGGGCACTGATGCGGGCATCATGTCGGTTAATGCTGCCGGCGGCAAGAAAACTAGCGCCGCGGGCACCTACAAAATCCACGGTAACACGCTGGAGCTAACCTACGCCGATGGCCGCGTCGTGCAGAAGTCGTTTGCTTTTGGCGCCACTGGCTCCCCGGCTCGTCCCACCGCCACCCTCATTTTTATCGGCGGCGACGCGTACACCGACATCGACTAAGCTGCTGCCTCATCGCCTACGTAGTAATCCCTACCCCCTACTTCTTAGTCAGTGCTAAGAAGCGCTGGGCCGCGACCTTACCCAAAACAGCACCTGCGGGTCTTGCGCAAAAGCTTTAAAATCAGCTTCATTGACCGGGCCGGGGTAGGGCGTGAAGCACTATGGTACTGAGCATCTGCGAGTGGGGCAACGACAAGCCTTGGGAATGGGGACCCACGGTGAGCCACCTCTGGCGTACAACCGGCGACATCTACAACTGCTTCGACTGCATCAAAGACAACGGCAGCTGGAAGGCGTGGGGCGTGATGCAGATTGTGAACAAGCAGGACGGCCTGCGCCAGTACGCCGGCCCCGGCCACTGGAACGACCCCGACATGCTGGAAGTAGGCAATGGCATGGCTACTAATGAGGACCGCGCCCACTTTACCATGTGGAATATGCTGGCCGCGCCCCTCATCACCGGCAACGACATCCGGCAGATGAACCCCCAGACCAAAGAAATTCTGACCAACAAGGAGGTACTGGCTGTGAATCAGGACAAGTTCGGCGTACAGGGCTTCCGCTACGCGGCCAAAGACAGCGTCGAAACCTGGCTCAAGCCGCTCGCCGACGGCAAGTGGGCCGTCACCTTCCTAAATCGGAGCAAAAAGCCGCACCCCATGAGCTTCGACTGGCAGGCTAACCCCATCACGGACGACCTCTCAAATACTGAGTTAAACGCTGCCAAAACCACCTACAAGCTGCGCAACCTGTGGCTGAAGAAGGACGCGGGCACCACCAAATAGGCTCTTACTGCCACCATTCCCGCCTACGACGTAGAGCTGCGTCGACAAGCGGACGCTAGATG
>CALMOO010000139.1:2961-3907 GCA_937871705.1 uncultured Hymenobacter sp. | reverse complement strand
AGCAGACGCTGACCCGGCGCTTCACCAAGCAATAGTTTTTGGCGCGTAGCTTCTATAAAAAAGGCTGTCCGGTGTTCGGGCAGCCTTTTTTAGGTTTAAACCAGAGGGGCACTTTCGCCGCATCTTTGCCCAAGGGTCATCTTTCGGTTTTTTCTTAGCTTACGTATGAATCGTCGAGCGTTTGTGCGGGGCGCGAGCCTGCTAGCGGCCACGCCTTTGTTTAGTTTGCCCCTGGGCGCGCGCCCTACCCCCCCTTTTTCGGTGGTGCGGCCGGCGGCGGGTCAGCGCCGCTTTCGCAGCCAAGCTGTGGAGCAGGCCATCGCGGAGTTTGGGCGCCATGTGAAAGACGCGGAGCTAGCCTGGCTCTTTGGCAACTGCTTCCCGAATACGCTCGACACGACCGTAACGCATACCACGCAGGGGGGTAGGCCCGATACGTACGTCATTACCGGCGACATCGACGCTATGTGGCTGCGCGACTCTTCGGCCCAGGTGTGGCCCTACCTGGCCCTCATTGCTCAAGATGCCAGCTTGCGCCAACTGGTGGCGGGCGTTATTAACCGTCAGACGGGCTGCATCTTACGCGACCCCTACGCCAATGCCTTCTACAACGACCCGGCCAAGGTAGGCGAATGGAAAACCGACCACACTGCCATGCAGCCCGGCGTGCACGAGCGCAAGTGGGAAATCGACTCGCTCTGCTACCCCATCCGGCTGGCGTATCACTACTGGAAAATCACGGGCGACGAGCAGCCTTTCGACGCGCAGTGGCGGCAAGCTATTGCGCTGATTGTTAAAACTTTCCGCGAGCAGCAGCGCAAAACTGACCACGGCCCGTACCACTTTCAGCGCCAAACTGCCACTTCTACCGACACCCAGCCCCTGGCGGGCTACGGCTACCCGGTGCGACCGGTCGGGCTTATCTGCTCGGCTTTCCGGCCCAGCG
>CALMOO010000139.1:880-2951 GCA_937871705.1 uncultured Hymenobacter sp. | reverse complement strand
TTCCTGGTGCCAAGCAACTTCTTCGCCGTGAGCAGCTTGCGCCAAGCTGCCCTGATGCTCAACGACATTCACCACGACGGCGCGGCGTATGCCGAACTCATGGCCTTCGCCGATGAAGTAGCCACTGCGCTTAGCAAGTACGCCATCGTCACGCACCCCGAGCACGGCCGCGTCTACGCCTACGAGGTCGATGGCTTTGGCAGCCACGTGCTCATGGACGATGCCAACGTGCCCAGCCTGCTGGCCCTCCCCTACCTCGGCGCCCTACCCCTCAACGAGCCCGTGTACCAGAACACGCGCAAGATGCTACTCTCGGCGGCTAACCCCTTCTTCTTCAAGGGCAAGGCGGCCGAGGGCATCGGCGGACCGCACGTCGGGGCCGACATGATTTGGCCCATTGCCATCACCATGCGTGGCCTTACCAGCACCGACGACGCGGGGATGCGGGCCTGCGCGCAAACGCTCAAGGCTACCCACGCAGGCACTGGTTACATGCACGAATCCTTTCATAAAGACGACGCCAGCAAGTTCACCCGTGCTTGGTTTGCGTGGGCTAATACGCTGTTCGGCGAGTTTTTGTGGAAGGTGTACAAGGAGCGGCCGGCGTTGCTGAGATAGCGCTAGCGTATATATCGGCTTAGCTCACAAACTCATTATTTAAAAATGAACGATGTCTGGGTATTTCATGGTGCAGGTGGTCGATTTACGAGTGGAGTTTTCTCTTCTCAATCGCAAGCGGAGGAATTTATCAACCAGTATCGGTTAACTGGAATTCTCACTAAATACCCAGTTGGAATAAGCGCTTACGATTGGGCTATTCAAGAAAAACTCTTTCAGCCAAAGAAGCCTGAACATTACGAACCCGGTTTTATTCAACGATTCACAACGGCCAGCCAAGAACATTATCATTACGACCCCGATGAAATAGGCTGATTTTAGCCGCCTTTCTTACGGCTTTCGGCCACTCATTTCTCGTTTTCGTTGTTATCTCTTCAACGAAATCAATCCGCTTTCTTTTGTCGACCGAACTCCCTACCCCCCACGCCGAGCCCTACGCCATTGAGAAGGAGCTGCGCCGCGTGCAGGCCATGCTCAAACTAGAGCAACAAGAAGATTTAGAGCAGTTTAAGCTTAAAAACGCTAAAGCCAGCATTCAGGAGCGCCAGCAGCGCGGGCTAACCTGGTACCCCGTCACAATTACCAAGGAAGACGTGGGCTTTGGCGGCAAGGTGGTGCTGGAACTGGAACGGCCCGCCGGGCAACAGGGACTGCACCTGTTTCAGGTGGGCAAAAATGCGGCGCTGTTTGGCAATGTGCCGGGCCGCGCGGCTACCGACCGGCCGACGCTTAGCGGCGTGATTACCAGCGTGCGGCGCAATAAGCTGCTGCTCTCGACCTCTAAGGAAGACCTACCCGACTGGGTACACGAGGGCGGCAAGCTGGGCATCGACCTCACCTTCGACGAGGTGAGCTACCGCGAGATGGACTACGCGCTGGGCAAGGTGATGGGCGCCTACGGCGACCGCCTGGCCGACTTGCGCGACATTCTGCTCGGGGCCAAGCCTGCCCGCTTCCGCGACGAGAAAGCCGACGATTTATTCTACCCCAGCCCGCTGAACGAGTCGCAGCTGGCGGCCGTGCGCCACGTGCAAGCGGCGCAAGATGTGGCCATTATCCACGGCCCGCCCGGCACGGGCAAGACGACGACGCTGGTGCAGGCCATTCTGGAAACCATCCGGCGCGAGCGGCGGGTGCTGGTGTGCGCGCCAAGCAACACGGCTGTCGATTTATTAACTGAAAAGCTGGCCGAGCGCGGCGTAAACGTCATTCGGATGGGTAATCCGTAGCGCGTGTCGGACCTGCTGCTGGAGCACACGCTCGATGCCCAGGTGATGGCGCACAAGCGCTATGGCGAGCTGCGCTCGATGCGCCAAACGGCCGAGCAGTACCGCGAGCTGGCCGGCAAGCACACCCGCACCTTTGGCTGGGAGGAACGCGAGCAGCGCCGCCACCTCAAAGAAGAAGCGCGTACCCTGCACCAGGAAGCCGACGGATTGGAACGCTATATAAC
>CALMOO010000139.1:0-870 GCA_937871705.1 uncultured Hymenobacter sp. | reverse complement strand
TTCACAGACGCCATAGCGGAAAACGCGGGAGCGTTCATCGACGAAGCCGCCCAGGCGCTGGAGCCTGGCTGCTGGATTCCAATTGCCAAGGCCAACCGCGTGGTGCTAGCCGGCGACCACCAGCAACTACCCCCTACTGTGAAGAGCGAGAAGGCGGCCCGCGAAGGCCTGCGCGAAACGCTTTTTGAGAAGTGCATCAAGCGCCAGCCCGAGGCCAGCCGGATGCTCACCGTGCAGTACCGCATGCACGAGCAGATTATGGAATTCAGCTCGGAGCAGTTTTACGATGGCCGCCTTACGGCCTCGCCAACTGTGGCGCACGTGGGTCTCGAATCTTACGACTTGCGCTTTGCGCCCGACCTGCCGGTGGAGTTTCTGGATACGGCGGGCTTTGGTTTTCAAGAGATTACCATTCCCGAAAGCCGTTCTACGGCTAACCCCGAAGAGGCCGACTTGCTGCTCAAGCGCCTAGCGCAGCTGCTAGAAACGTATGACGCGGCCGACCACGAAACTGACCCGCTTAGCATCGGCGTTATTGCGCCCTACCGGGCTCAAATCAACTATTTGAAGGATGCGGTGGAAGAAAATGACGAGTTGAGCGGCCTGATGCTGCACCGCCAGCTCAGCGTGGGCACCGTGGATGCTTTTCAGGGGCAGGAGCGCGATATCATTGCTATCTCGCTGACGCGCAGCAACTCGCACGGTGAAATCGGCTTTCTCTCCGACATTCGCCGTATGAATGTGGGCATGACGCGAGCACGCAAAAAGCTGCTGCTCGTCGGCGACTCGTCCACGCTAGGCTCGCACCCATTTTACAAGGCGTTTTTGGAGTACGTGGAGCGCGTAGGTGGCTACCGCACGGCCTGGGAG
>CALMOO010000138.1 GCA_937871705.1 uncultured Hymenobacter sp. | reverse complement strand
TCCCTACCCCCCAAAAAAAAGAAAGTTACGTGCGGATACTTCTCGGTTTCGGCCATGCGAATCTGGCGTTTATTATGCGCAGCCAGAATCTCGCCCAGGGTATTATCGAGGTTGTCTTTCTCAAAAATCGGCGTCACACCCACAAACGTCGCGTCGTAGCTCGTCATGGTGAGGTAGCGCAGGTTGAGGCGATGCATCTGGTAGGCGTGAAAATCCTGCTGCGTGAGCGCCTCCGTGATTTCGCGGCCCCGGTCGGTGCGGAAGTTGAAGCACAACACCACGTCGCCCTCCTTAATGGTAGCGAGGGGTAGGCCATCGGCCCCGGTCTTCACAATGGGCTTCAGAAACTCATCCGTCACGCCTTCTTTGTACTGCTCCTGAATGCTTTGAATCAGGTTTTGCGACGGAGCGCCCACGCCGTTCACCAGCAGGTCGTAGGCCACTTTCACGCGCTCCCAGCGCTGGTCGCGGTCCATGGCATAGTAGCGGCCCACGATGGAGGCAATCTTGGCGCCCGTGCGGTCGGCGTGCTGCTCCAACTCGTTCACAAAGTGCACGCCGCTCTTGGGGTCGGTGTCGCGGCCATCGGTGAAGGCGTGCACAAATACTTTATGCACATCGGCCTCGTGGGCAATGGTGCACAGCGCCTTCACGTGGTCGATGTGCGAGTGCACACCGCCATCCGACAGTAATCCAATAAGATGCAGCGGCTTATTGTTTTCCTTAGCGTAGTCCAGGGCGTCTTTCAGGGCCGGTATCTGGCCGAGCTTGCGCTCCCGAATGGCTTTGCCGATGCGGACTAATTCTTGGTTAACGACCCGGCCGGCACCGATATTCATGTGGCCTACCTCCGAGTTGCCCATTTGGCCATCGGGCAGCCCCACGGCCTCGCCCGAGGCCTGGAGCGTGCTGTGTGGAAAGCGTTGTAATAGTTGATGATAGTAGGGCGTCCGGGCTTTGTCAACCGCCGAAACCGCCGTGTTCGGAGCAATGCCCCATCCATCCAGAATAACCAATAATACCTGCTTGTTCATGCTGCAAAAGTACGCTGTAAAGAATGCCTTGTACCCCAGAGCCGCTTCCTTACGTAGGAGTGCCCGTTGCCTTCAGAATCACGTCAGAAAGTTGCTGGCTGGCATAGTTTTCGCTTTAACCGAAAGTACAAGCGTTTGACCCCTTAGCGGAGCTTGTTTATATGAGACTAATTTTTACGAAAGTAGTGCTATGCGGTTGGTTGTTGCTAACTGCCTTATTAGGCGCGCAAGCGCAGGGTGGTGACCAGCTATCAACGGTGCGCTCGGCCATTGCTAATGGGTCGGCGCACGACTTAGCGCAGTATTTAGCCCCTTCCATCGAGGTGGGCTTCGACGGTGATAACCAAAATTACAATGCTACCCAGACGGAGCTGGTAATGAAGAATTTCTTTACCAAGAATGCCCCCAGCAAATTCGAGATTGTGCACCAGGGCGCTAGCCCCGACGGAATTCCTTACGCTATCGGCCGCTACACGGGCAAAGTTGGCACTTATCAGGTGTTCATCCGGCTTAAAGCCAACCAGTCGGCCCCAGCTATTGACAAGCTGGATTTCACAAAAGAATAACACTCAGCTGGTCTTTGGCCAGTCAATAAGCTCCGTTTCTGTTCCGAGTTGCCAGGCACGTGCTGGCGCCAGAACGTGAAACGGAGTTTCGCATTGCGGCAAAGTGCGGGCGTACCTTTGCGCCGTGCTACCGCCCTACCCCGCTCCCTATCTCACGCCTGAGGCGCTCACTACCTTCATCCGCACGGCCCTGGCCGAAGATGTGGGCGACGGCGACCACTCGGCGCTGGCTGCCATTCCGGCCGATGCCCACAACCGCGCCCACCTGCTCGTAAAAGCCGATGGCGTGCTGGCTGGCGTAGCGCTGGCTCAGTTAATTTTTGAGGAAGTAGACCCGGCCCTGCACGTGCAAGTGCTGCTTGAAGACGGCGCCCACGTGCGCCACGGCGACCTCGCCTTTACGGTGGAGGGTCCGGCGCGCAGCATTCTCACTGCCGAGCGGCTGGTGCTCAACTGTATGCAGCGCATGAGCGGCATCGCTACCTACACGGCCCACCTCACGAGCCTGCTGGCCGGCACCCGCGCCAAGCTGCTCGATACCCGCAAGACTACCCCCAACTTCCGCCTCTGCGAGAAGTGGGCGGTGCTCATCGGTGGTGGCGTCAATCATCGCTACGGACTTTTCGACATGATTATCCTCAAGGATAACCACGTCGACTACGCGGGCGGCATCGCTCAGGCCGTGCAGGCCACCCACGAGTATCTGCGGCGCACCGGCCGCCAGCTGCCCATCGAGGTCGAGACCCGCACCCTGGCCGAAGTGCAGCAGGCTCTCGATGCCGGTGGAATCGCCCGCATCATGCTCGACAACATGGCCCCCGCCCAACTGCGCGAGGCCGTGGCCCTGGTGGCCGGCCGCCTACCCCTCGAAGCCAGCGGCGGCATCACCGAGCAAACTATTGCCGAGGTAGCCGCCACGGGTGTTGACTTTATTTCGGTCGGCGCGCTCACCCATTCGGCCGGCAGCCTCGATTTAAGCCTGAAAGCGTATTAATCTAATGACTACTTACTGATGACTGGTGACTAATGCCCTTTATGACAGTTCGGTAAGTTGTCATCAATCAGTAGTCAGCAGTCATTAATCACTATTATGAACCAACCCAACCAACGCGGTGGGGGTAGCGGCTACCGCCAGCAGCAGCCACAGCAGCCCGCCCCCGGCACTATCAAAACCAAGAAATACCAGTTCGATACCAACACCTATACCAACCTGGCCATGGCCGAGGTGTGGCGCAAGGAGTGGTGGTATGCCACAATTCCGTTTGCCATTGGGCTGCTGCCGGCCATTATTTGGCATTCGTGGTGGTGGTTGGCACTGAGCGCGGTGCTCACCATTTTGTACGTGCTGCTGCGCTCGGCCCAGATTACGGGCATCACCCAGATGGAGCAGAGCAAGCCCCTGTTTGAGCGCATGAACTACGAGATGGACCAGCGCCAGCTCATCATGCGCCAGACCGAGCAAAAGGCCATGGCCCTGCCCTGGGACCAGATTGCCCGTGTGCGCCGCGAGCCCGACGCTTACCTCCTCTACCTCAAGCCGGGCGTGCCGCCCGCCGATATGGCCCCCTGGCGCCAGTGGCTGGCGCGCACGTTCGATGTGCCGGTGTTTTTACATTTGCCCCTGCGCTTGTTCAATAACGACAACGACCGCAAGCTGTTTGAAGCACTTTTGCGCCGCAAAGGCTTGGTGGCCGATGCCGCGCCGGCTGCGTAAAAGTGCAGAAATAACCTTTGTATTCCCGTTTACTACCCGTTTTTATGAAAAAGCCGCTTCTTCTGCTGGCCCCGGCTGCCTTGCTTTTCCTCGCTTCTTGCAGCAGCGAGCCCTCCGATTGGCGCCCCGACCAGAAAGTATCGCTCGATATGGTACCCCCCGGCACCCGCACCAGCGACAACTTCGACCAAAAGACCTCTGCTGCCCCCGACCAGTCGAAGGGTGGCGCCATCGAAGCTCCGCAGCCAGTGCTGGGCGGCGCTAACCTCGACCGCCGCCCCGCCCCAAGTGCTGGTGCTGTGATGAGCGCCGACACTAAGCCGGAAAACGCCCGCAAGAGCGTGAAAAGCGGCAGCTCGTCGCAGTCCGACACCATGGCCACCGGCAAGCGCAATGAACACTAAGCGCAACCCAGTGCCAGCCTTCGGCAATTAACCTGTCGAAGCTCATTAACGTAAGTGCAACAATGTTGTGGAATATTCCACAACATTGTTGCACTTACGTGTGTTTAGTAGCTTATGTGGGTTGCTATTTTACTCTTGACCGCGACGGTGCTGGGGGCGGGCGGACTAGTAGGTGTGGTGCCAGCGGCTCGCACCGCGCAGTGGCTCAAACCAATGCTGGCCTTTAGCGGTGCTTACCTGTTTGCGCTGACAATTACGCACTTGCTACCTGAAGCCCTAACCTTGCTACCCGACCAACCACACCAGGTCGGCTACTGGGTGCTAGCAGGTTTTTTCGGGCAACTATTGCTGGAGTTGCTCTCGCAAGGCATTGAGCATGGCCATGTGCACGTGCACCCAGGCGGCCCGAGCGCTCAGGAGCGCGGCCGCTTACCCGGCTTGCTGTTGCTGGCCCTCATCGTGCACTCGTTGCTCGAAGGCAGCATTCTCGTTAAAAATGGGGGTAGTGGCGAAGTAGGCCGCAACTTCTACGCCATCGTGCTGGGCGTAGCGCTGCACCACATTCCGGCCGCAGTGGCTTTGGCCACGTTGCTACGGCTGCGCCTAGGCACATTTAGCCGGGTGTGGCCGTGGCTGCTGCTATTTGCGCTGGCCTCGCCGGCCGGGCTGGTATTTAGCAACTATGTGGTGCTGACGCAGCTGCTAGGCAGCGGCATCTACGCGGCGTTGCTGGGGTTTGTGGCCGGTAATTTTCTGCACGTTTCGACTACTATTCTCTTCGAAACTAGCCCCGAGCACCGCCTCAACTGGCCCAAGCTGGGTGCCACGCTGGCCGGCTTACTGCTGGCGCTGGGGGTAGGGAATGCATAAGAAAAGTGTATTTATCGTAAGCGCTCGCTTTACGTGTTATATTCCGAGGCAAGTACTTTTTGGTATTTGCTACCCCTCCAGCAACGGCCCGGCACCCGTAATAAACCGCTCTAACTCGCGCGCTCGCGCCGTTTCGCGGGCTAGCGCCGTTTGTAGGCGCAGCAAGCGCTGGCGCATGAACAGCACCACGTCGATGGCTTCGGGGGCCAGGCCCAGGCCGTGGTGCAGGCGGGCCAGGCGGGGTAATAGCTCGTCGGGCTCTTCGACCTCGACGGCATCGGGCGCCGAGGCAGGACGCACTAATCCAAGCTCCAGAAACTGGTGCAGCTCGGCGCGGCCCAGGCCATAGCGGGTATCAATTTCCTGAAAAGAGAGTACTAATACGTGGGTTTCCATAGCAGATAGAGTTTAGAAGCAATACTTTACACTTCCTCGTTGCGCAGCTGGGCGAGTTGCTTGATGAGGTCTTTCTCTTGGTCGGTAAGGTGCTGAGGCAGCTGCACACTCAGGCGCAAGTAGAGGTCGCCAAACTGGCCCGCTTCGCGGTACACGGGGAAGCCTTTGCCACGCAGGCGCAGGCGGGTGCCGTTGGTGCTCTCAGGCTTGATTTTAATTTTAACGGTGCCGCTCAGTGTTTCTACGGTTTGCTCGCCGCCGAGCAAGGCACGGTAGAGGCTCACGGGCACATCCTGGGTGAGGTCGTCGCCGGTGCGCACGTAGCGCGCGTCGGGCAAGATGCGGAACGTGATAAGCAGCGAGCCATTGGGGCCGCCGTTGCGGCCGGGCGCGCCCTGGTCGCGCAGCCGGATGGTTTGGCCGTCGGCCACTCCCGGCTGAATGGTGATGCGCAGGTTCTTGCCCTGCACCGCGAGCGTGCGCGGGCCGCCGTGGTAGGCTTCTTCCAGCGTCAGTTCCAGCTCGGCCTGGTAGTCGCCGCCGGCGCCGGGGCGCGTGCCGCGGCTGCCGCCCGCCTGCCCACCGCCCATGCTGCCAAAGAGGGAGCTGAAGAAGTCGGAAAAATCGGCGCCATCAGCATCGCCAAACGGGTTGCTACCCCCCCCAAAGCCGCCAGCCCCGCCGCCTTGGGCATACTGGCCCCAGTCGAAACCTCCAGGCCCGCGGCCGGCGCCGGCCGTGCCTGCCTGCTGGTAGCGCTGGTAGTCGGCGCCAAACTGGTCGTATTTCTGCCGCTTCTCGGCGTCCGAAAGCACTTCATTCGCCTCGTTTACTTCCTTAAATTTCTGCTCGGCTGTCGCATCGTTGGGGTTCACATCGGGGTGATATTGACGCGCCAGCTTGCGGTAGGCCTTCTTAATCTGCTCGGTGGTGGCGGTTTTCTCTACCCCAAGCGTTTTATAATAATCCTTATAATCCATGGTATTTGGAATTATGAATTATGAGTTAGAAATTATGAATTGTAGAACGGGTAAGGTACGCACGTAAGAGCGGCTGACGCCCAGTTATTCATAAATTTCAATTCACAGCCCATAACTATTTCAGCGGGTCGTGGCCCCAGTTCATGAGCGAGTAGCGCCAGCGCGTGTGCTCGATGTCGCCGTGCGGGCGCTGAGCCGAGTGGCGGCTCACGTAGGAATGCACTTTGTGCATGTGAGTTTCATCGTCGGGGGTAATATCGGCCTTTTTCTTGTGCAAGATGCGAATTATATGCTCGCCCGACTGGTGGCCGATGCTTTCGCCGTTGCCGCTATCTTGGCCTACTGACGCTGACTCTTTGGTTTTAAGCCAGCTTTCCAGCTCGCTAGCTGTCATATTAACGTCGTGCTTGAACTCGGCGTAGATGTCGGGAGTAGATGAGGAGGTGCTCATGATGACAGTAAGGTGCAGGG
>CALMOO010000137.1 GCA_937871705.1 uncultured Hymenobacter sp. | reverse complement strand
GGCATGTCGACGGTGCCATCGGCTTGCACTAGCAGTTCGAGGCCCGAGGCACTACCCCCCGTTCGCGACACCGTAGCTCGAGTACCTGGCCCTGTCGTACCCGAAGTGCGCGGCGTTAAGCTTGGGGTTTGCCCGGCAGCGGAACCAAACTGAAGCTCGCCGTTGGGGTCAATGATGCGCTCGCCTTTGTTAGTGTACACGCGTACATCCAAAAAGTCGTTGGGCTGAATGCGATAGTTACGGTCGGTGCGGTTAACGGCTACCCGTAGCTTAGCCGTGTCCAGCCGGTTCCCTTTCTCATCCGTCAGCCGGAATAACACCCGCTGATTATAATAGCGGGTGGAGGCGCAGGAGGAGAGTAGCAGTAATAAGACGGGCAGACCCAGCAACCAGCGGCGCAACAGGCCTGGATAGTTAATCGAAGAATTCAACGATGAAAACCAGGGTAAAAGATGAACCCCAACGCTACTCCCTACTATCGGGCGCTGGCTAAAAGGTCTCAAAAGTAACCCATTCGTGGTAGGCTTTCCAATTATTGGCTTCTAACCCTGCTGCTCATGCCGTTGGTTCCTTTGTGGTAAGCCGGCAATAAGCTGGTAGTTTTGCCCAACGGAAACTAATTTTTGATAATTAGCATCCTACTCTCACTCCCCTTCCCCACCCCTCTTACTTATGGAAGCTACCATAGCGACCGAAAACCAAGCCATGATTGCGCAGATGGTGCGCGACTTTGGAAGCCAGCACATCAAGCCTCATATGATGCGCTGGGACGAAACCCAGGAGTTTCCTCGCGATGTCTTTCGCCAGCTCGGTGAGCTTGGCCTGATGGGCGTGCTTGTGCCGCACGAATACGGCGGCTCGGGCTTTGGCTACCCTGAGTACGTAACGGCCATTGCTGAGCTGTCTAAAATCGACGGCAGTATTGGCTTGAGCATGGCCGCGCACAATTCGCTGTGTACGGGCCACATCTTGCAGCATGCATCCGAAGAGCAAAAGCACAAGTACCTGCCGCGCTTAGCTTCGGGTGAATGGCTAGGCGCTTGGGGTCTCACCGAGCCCAACACCGGCTCTGACGCGGGCAATATGCGCACCACGGCGGTGCTCGATGCCAGCGGCGAGTTCTACGTGCTGAACGGTGCCAAAAACTTCATAACCCACGGCACTAGCGGCGAGGTTGCGGTGGTTATTGCCCGTACCGGGGGGGTAGGCGACTCGCACGGCATGACGGCCTTCATCGTGGAGCGCGGCACGCCGGGCTTTGCTGGCGGCCGCAAGGAAGACAAACTTGGCATGCGGGCCTCCGAAACGACCGAGATGATTTTCACCGATTGCCGCGTGCCCCTCGAAAACGTGATTGGCAAAGTGGGTGACGGATTTGTACAGTCGCTAAAGGTGCTCGACGGTGGGCGCATCAGCATCGCGGCCCTTAGCCTAGGTATTGCCCTAGGAGCCTACGAAGCGGCGCTTCAGTACTCGAAAGAACGGCAGCAGTTCAACCAGCCCATCAGCAATTTCCAAGGCATTGCCTTTAAGCTGGCCGATATGGTAACCGAAATTGAGGCTGCCAGCTTGCTTACCTACCGCGCCGCCGAAATGAAAGAACGCGGCGCAAACGTAAATCGCGAATCGGCCATGGCCAAGCTCTACGCTTCCGAAGTAGCCGTGCGGACGGCCAATGAGGGCGTACAAATTTTTGGTGGCTACGGCTATACCAAAGACTACCCCGCCGAAAAGTATTACCGCGATGCCAAGCTCTGCACCATTGGGGAAGGCACCAGCGAAATTCAAAAACTGGTAATCGCGCGCACGCTGCTCAAGGAATAGAAGCAGAATTAGGCGCTGTTTGCCTAGCTGACAGCTAATTACTTAGTAATAATCTGCACAATCAGTATAATCTGCTGAATCTGTGATTATCTTTGCGGCCCGTTTGCCCTGAATAACGACTCCTTACCCCTCGATATGATTATCGTTCAAATCAAAGACAACGAAACCGTTGACCGTGCGCTGAAGCGCTTCAAGAAGAAATTCGAGCGCACTGGTGTGCTGAAAGAGCTGCGTCGCCGCACGTTCTTCCAAAAGCCCAGCATCACCAAGCGCAAGCTGAAGCAAAAGGCTGTTTACAAGCTCGCTACGTACGGTACCGAAAACGAATAGCCAACAAGCTATTCGTTTCTAGGAACTTTGAAAAGCCCGCCCGATTGCTAACTGGCAATCGGGCGGGCTTTTCGCGTTGGCTATAGGTCTTAAGCAAACAGATTACTGGCTACCTTGTGCCTAGCTCACCCGCTGGGCATTCTGCTGCGATAGCTATGGAGGATTTTTTAGATTTTTTGCGCTACGAAAAGCGTTTTAGCCCGCACACAGTTACGGCCTACCAAGTTGATTTAATGCAGTTTGCTACTTATCTGCGAGAGGAGTACGAACTCGATGAACCGGCCCAAGCCACGCATGCGCTCATCCGGGGGTGGGTAGTAAGCCTGATGAGGCAGCACCTCGACCCACGCACCGTCAACCGCAAGGTGGCCTGCCTGCGCTCCTACTACAAGTTTCTACTGCGTACGCACCGCATTGAAGCTAACCCCATGCTGCGCATCAAGGCCCCTAAAATGGCCAAAAAGCTGCCTGAATTCGTGCCCGAAGAATCATTGAACCGCTTGCTAAACTCCTTTGAGTTTGAAGCGAATTTTGCGGGTGCGCGCGACCAACTTGTGTTGGAAACCCTTTATGGGACGGGCATCCGCCTGTCGGAACTGCTGGGTGTTACCGAGAATGATGTGGATGCTAGCGCGCGCACCGTGCGCGTAACGGGCAAGGGCAACAAGCAACGCCTCGTGCCGCTAAACCCCTCGCTGCTTCTAGTGCTAGAGAAATACCGGGTTGCCCGCCTAGCCGAGTTTGGCCCGAGTGGGGGGGGTAGCCCACTGCTGCGAACCGACAAGGGCGAGCCGCTCTACGAAAAGCTGGTGTACCGCACCGTTAAAAAATACCTGAGCCAGATATCTACTTCGGCCGCGCACCAGCATCCGCACGCCTTGCGCCATGCCTTTGCTACCCACTTACTTGGCAAAGGGGCCGACCTAAATGCCATCAAAGAACTGCTGGGCCACGCGAGCCTCGCGGCCACGCAAGTGTACACGCACTTGTCCGTCGACCGCCTGAAATCCGTATTTGAGCAAGCTCACCCCCGAGCGTAAAGATTTCTGTTCCCACTCAATTCTCTTTGCCCATGAAAGTGCAAATGCAATCGGTTCATTTTGACGCCGACCAGACCCTGCTTGACTTTATTCAGCAACGCCTCAACAAACTCGAACACTTCTATGACCGTGTCACCGACGGCGAAGTAATCTTACGCCTCAACAACAAAGACGGGGTAGCAAATAAAACTGTAGAAATCAAGCTGATGGTGCCGGGCAGCACGCTCTTTAGCCAAGAAGACGCCAATTCTTTTGAAGCCGCCACCGACGCAGCCGTTGAAGCATTGAAGCGGCAAATCACGAAATACAAAGAAAAAAATGTAGCTCATTAAGCTAAGCAATAAGACAAACCAAAGCCCCGTCTGGTACTACCAGGCGGGGCTTTGGTTTAGCAATAAGCCGAGAGAAGACAGCTACAAATTAAACGCTTCTTTGATGCGCTCGACATAGTCGAGCTTTTCCCAAGTGAAGGTTTCAAAGGTTTTATCCTCGCCGCTCTTCATCTTAACCGTTACCGTGCCCGGCTGGCGCCCCATGTGGCCGTAGGCCGCCGTTTGGCCAAAAATGGGATTGCGTAAGCCGAAGCGCTCCACGATAGCGTAGGGGCGCAGGTCGAACAATTCATTCACCTTGTCAGCGATTTCGCCGTCGGTGAGGGGTAGGCCGGCTGCACTGATTGCTTTAGTGGTGTTGTAGGTGGTCACATAGAGGCCCACGGGCTTGGCCACGCCAATGGCGTAGGCCACTTGCACCAGCACCTGGTCCGCGACACCAGCCGCCACCAAGTTTTTGGCAATGTGGCGGGCCGCGTAGGCCGCCGAGCGGTCAACCTTGCTCGAATCTTTGCCCGAAAAGGCGCCGCCACCGTGCGCGCCTTTGCCGCCGTAGGTGTCCACAATGATTTTGCGGCCCGTAAGGCCCGAGTCGCCGTGCGGACCGCCAATAACGAACTTACCCGTCGGGTTGATGTGGTGCGTGATATTATCCGTAAACAGTGCCTGAATAGCGGGCGTTAAGTTGGCTTTGACGCGCGGAATGAGGATGGCTTTGATGTCGTCGGAAATCCGCTTTAGCATTACCTCTTCCGACTCATCAAACTCGTCGTGCTGGGTGCTGATGACGATAGTGTTGATGGCCTCGGGCCGATGGTCGTCGGAGTAGCGGATGGTGACCTGGCTCTTGGCATCGGGGCGCAGGTAAGTCATCACTTGGCCTTCTTTGCGAATGGCTGCCAGCTCCTGCAGAAGGGCGTGCGACAAGTCGAGCGCCAGCGGCATGTAGTTGCCGGTTTCGTTGGTGGCGTAGCCAAACATCATACCCTGGTCGCCGGCGCCCTGCTCTTCGGGGGCTTGGCGCACCACGCCTTGGTTGATGTCGGGCGACTGCTCGTGCAGCGCCGACAGGATGCCGCAGCTTTCGGCTTCAAACTTATACTCGGCTTTGGTGTAGCCAATACGGCGAATGACATCGCGGGCTACGGTCTGCACATCCACGTAGGCCGACGATTTTACTTCGCCCGCAATAACTACTAAGCCGGTAGTAACCAAGGTTTCGCAAGCGACTTTGGCAGCGGGGTCTTGGCGCAGAAAGTCGTCGAGGATGGCATCGGAAATCTGGTCGGCAACTTTATCGGGATGGCCTTCCGAAACCGATTCGGAGGTGAACAGATAGGGCATGGCAAAGAGTTAGTCAAACAAAAAGGCCGCCCGCTCGGCCAGACTAGGCGCGGGCGGGCGGGCAACAAAGCTACTCAAGAATCGAAACGAAGTTTTCGGCCGATAAGATTTTAAGCTATCAGCCAACTGATAGTGACTGGCGCTGGTATGGTGAAGCTTAAGTAGTTGAGAGGGGAGGGGTAGCCTTCTCGCACACCAGCACTACAAGTCGGCCTCGCAAATCGGTGGTAGCGAAAAAATAGGTGTCGCCTCCCTCCCGGATACCCGTGCGCCGCCGAGAATCAGCCACCGACTCCGGAAAATTACGCGTCGTGACGTGCGCGCGGCCTTCAGGCCCAAGGTGTGCTTTGAGCGTAGGGCCATCGGTCCGCTCGGTGGCCAAAATGCGGAAGATGCGGCCTGGAAAATCA
The DNA here is from genome assembly GCA_937871705.1 of uncultured Hymenobacter sp. GTDB lineage: Bacteria > Bacteroidota > Bacteroidia > Cytophagales > Hymenobacteraceae > Hymenobacter. Next base: position 3,083 of record CALMOO010000137.1, on the reverse strand, counting down.
GCTCGCAGCTCAGCGCTGGTATATAAATGACTGTGCTGGTGCAGCTTGAGTAGCTCATAAGCCGAGCCGACGCTCTTAAACGCTCCGGCCTTTAGAATGGCGGCATTGGGCTCGTAGAGATACTGCTGGGCTTCGGCGTAGCGGGGCACGGCGCGGGCCTCGCGCGCACGGTTGAGGCGAAATTCCTGCTGGCTGCCGTCGCGCCGCAGGTTCACGGCTAGGCGCTCGGGGTCAATGGCCGGCTCCGCGCCCAGCTCATACAGCACCTCTTTTACTTCATTGTCTACCGCAATTACCCACAGCCGCCGCACGTGCTGCAGCTCCTGAATAGCCAGCTCGATATCAAGCATAGGCGAGGTTTTGAGCAAGATGCGCGGGGCATGCCGTAGTAGCAGGGGTAGGAGGCGCGGTACGTCGGGCTCGCAGTCAGCCAGCCGAAACGTCTTGCCACCGCGCTGGTCGCGCCGAGCAGGGTCGAGGTATAGCCAGTCGAAAGTAGCCCCGCTGCTTTTTAGAAAGGAGGCAGCATCGGCTGCGTGCACCATCACATTCTCAATCTTGAGCTGCGCCAGGTTATACGCCACTACCTGCGCCAGTCGAGGGTCGCGCTCCACGTAGTCAACTTGGCTCACCTTAGCGGCAAAGTGCGCCGCATCGGCTCCAAAGCCGCCCGTCAGGTCGGCTAGCCGACTGGCGCCGGCCACCAGCGCCGCTTTATAAGTTGCTGTGCGCTCAGAAGAAGCTTGCTCGACCGACAGAGCCGGCGGAAAAACAAGGTCTTGGTTATCGGCCCAGGCAGGCAGCTTGGTGCGCGCCTTCTGGCGGGCCTGAATTTGGCGTACCAGCTCAGGCACGGGCAAATTTGGATGGCGACGAGCCTGCAGCGCTAAATGAGCGGGGTCGTCGTGCAGGTGGGCAGCCACGTAGCGCCGGGCTGCCTCAGGTAAAGGAAACTCCATTATGCCCTTATTAACGCAAAAAACGGCTGGCTGGTGCAATTACCTTCTACAAATGCCAGCGCAAAGCCAACAGAGGCTGGCCCTGGGCCGTGCTGGCCAGCCCTACCCCCGCGGGCCGCACCCGCGGCCACAAGGCTCCTTTGCGCCCCGCGGGCGGCCCCGAGTTATAATCATCAACGGCCTGTTTTAAGTATTCGTTGGTGTGACGGTTGATGAATACCGTGGCCAAGATGCTGAAGACGGCCACTCCGGCGGCCACTTTCTGCGTATTATTAAAATATACGGCGTCGCCGTGGCTAAAAACCTGCGAGCCGTAAAGCGCCACCGAACCTACCAGCAACGCTTTATCAACTAAATAAAGCGTTTTTTGGCGGCGGTAATGGTCGAGGTCATTTACCGCCTCGGGGTTGCTAGCAATATAGGGGCGCAGCTTTTGCCCAAAGAAGCCGGCGCTTTGGTAGTTCTCGCCCGTCTTGCCGGGCGCCAGAAAAAAGAAGTTCTGCTGCACGCCTTGCCGCCCGCGTTCTACGTCTTCGGGCGAGAGGCGGATGGTAGCGAGTGCCGGTAGCTGCTGCGCTTGTGCCGATAGCGCGCCAAAACAGGTGAAAGCGGCTGCTGCCAGCACAGGTGTAAGCCAGCGAGTTGCGCGCTTTCCGAAAAGATTATCTACGTTCATAACGTACAAAGATAGAGCCTGCAGTCTGCCAACAAAGCCGTATCTTTGCGGTTAGAAAGCTATATCTTTCATTTGCCTATTATCATGGTGGAAACTAAGCCCACAACATACGTTCCCTACAAAGTAAAAGACTTGAGCCTGGCGGAGTGGGGCCGCAAGGAAATTCGCCTGGCCGAAGCCGAAATGCCCGGCCTCATGTCATTGCGCGCCGAGTTTGGCCCTAGCCAGCCGCTCAAAGGGGCTCGCATTGCTGGCTGCCTGCACATGACCATCCAAACGGCGGTGCTCATCGAAACGCTCTTGGCGCTGGGTGCCGAGGTGACGTGGTCTTCGTGCAATATCTTCTCGACCCAAGACCATGCGGCGGCGGCTATCGCGGCGGCCGGCATTCCGGTATATGCCTGGAAGGGCATGAACGAGGAAGAATTTAACTGGTGCATCGAGCAGACGCTGTTTTTCGGCGAGGCGCGCCAGCCGCTCAACATGATTCTGGACGATGGCGGCGACCTCACCAATATGGTCCTGAACCAATATCCGGAGCTGGCTGCGGGCATCAAAGGCGTATCGGAAGAAACGACAACTGGTGTGCTGCGCCTCATCGAGCGCGTGAAAAACGGTTCGCTGCCGTTCCCGGCTTTCAACGTGAACGACTCGGTAACGAAGTCGAAGTTTGACAACAAGTACGGCTGCAAAGAATCGGCCGTAGACGCCATTCGCCGCGCCACCGACGTGATGATGGCTGGCAAAGTAGCCGTAGTGGCTGGCTACGGCGACGTAGGAAAAGGCACCGCCGCCTCGCTGCGCGGCGCCGGCGCTCGCGTTATCGTAACGGAAATCGACCCTATCTGTGCCCTGCAAGCTGCCATGGACAGCTACGAGGTGAAGAAAATGGAGAACGCCATTCCGCGCGCCGACATCGTTATTACGACTACTGGCAACTGCGATATCATCCGCGAGGAGCATTTCCGGGCGCTTAAGGACAAGGCAATTGTCTGCAACATCGGCCACTTTGACGATGAGATTGATATGGCTTGGCTGAACAACAACTATGGCCATACCAAAGACACGGTAAAGCCGCAGGTTGATATCTATAACATTGATGGCAAAGAGGTTATCATCCTGGCCGAAGGCCGCTTGGTAAACCTGGGCTGCGCTACCGGCCACCCATCGTTCGTGATGTCGAACTCGTTTACCAACCAGACGCTGGCCCAGCTAGAGCTGTGGCAGCAGGCCGACAAGTACGAAAACCAGGTGTATACCCTGCCCAAGCACCTCGACGAGAAAGTAGCCCGTCTGCACCTCGCCAAAATTGGTGTAGAGCTGGACGAGTTGACCCCTAAGCAGGCCGATTACATCAAGGTGCCAGTCGAAGGCCCGTTCAAGTCGGACCTGTACCGCTACTAAGCGCCCTACCCCCTCTTACGCAACAAAGCCCGTCAGTGTAATGC
>CALMOO010000136.1 GCA_937871705.1 uncultured Hymenobacter sp. | reverse complement strand
ACCCTACCCCCTCTTTTTCTTCTTACCCGGCTTGAGGGGTTTGTTCATTGCCGCTACTTGTCGGTTTACTTCGATTTCTTTGGCCCGGCGCGCCTCTTGCCGGCGCCAATATTGCAGCGGCAGCCAGCACAGCAGCGACACCATGAAAATCCAGTAGTTGCGCATCAGGTCGTTTTGCAGCACCGTCTGGTAGGTGGCAATCACGAACGACACTACCCCGAGGGCAAACAGCACCGTCTTGAGCAGGGACTTGTCAACTTTCATAGCTTCACTTGCCTTGCGCCTTGGCCTGGTCCAAGGTAAAGGTACCGGTAGGCCGGTGAATGGAGTAGCGCGAAAAGTCTTCGTTGGCTTCGAGGCCGTAGCCGGTCAGCACTTCGGTCGGGGTTTGCACCCGCACAAACATGGCGCTGTCGGTATAAATCTTGCGCTTTATCTTGTTATAGAATAGCTCTTCCGTGGTCAACGTCTGTTGCTGGGGCACGTTGGCCACGCGCACCTTGCCGCGCATGATGTATAGCTGGGTATTCTTTTCCACCTTGCCGTAGTTGGCTTCCAGCGTGTTCACTATTTGCTTGCCCGGCTTGTCGTAGAACGTCACTTTGAGGCTTTTGGGATATACCTCGTCGCCATTCTCAAAGTCCTGCTGAAGCGGCGCCGTGAGGCGCATCTGCAAGCGGGCCGAGTCGCTGACGAGCGTTTCCACGTTCGTCGTTTCCATCAGCGGGCCTTTGTAGAGGATGGGCGCGGCGGCTTCCTCCTTTTTTTCGCAGCCCAGTAAGCCCAACGCCAGTAGGCTCAGGCTACTCGACATCAGCTTCCAACCGCTCGTTACCAACATGTTATTGCAAGCGGCGCTTGATAAACCAGCGGTTGCTAAGCGTGATGCCTAGCTGAGCGCGCAGGTAGTTTTCGCGTACGTTGCTCGCGCCACCCAAGCCATACAGGTAGTCGGTATTGCCCCGAATGCCATAGATGAAGGCCAGGCTAATCGTTGTCGATTCGAGAGCCGTGGCTGTGGGCAGCGGAAAGGAAAAGCCCCAGTGCACCGCCCGGTCGTAGAGCTGCTGGCCGTTGGGCCGGTAGGGCATCTGCGCTACGCTCAAGCCAAAGCGGTAGGTGACGCGCTGAAAGTAGTGCTCCACCGAGCCGGGGTCGGGCGTAAATTCACCGCCCGCCGCCAGGCGCAAGGTGTTGCTAAGGGGGGTAGTCTGCGGGTCGCCAAAGCCCCGGTACTTCGACCACTGCTGCAGGCCGCCATCTACGCTGGCCGTGAAGTTGCGGCTGTTGTCGATGGTAATTCCCACTTGCGTGAGGCTGGGCAGGAAGCTGTGGCCCGAATCATTGGCTAGGCTCACGGCCGTGGTGCCGGGTAGCAGCGAGCCATTAGCATCGTCTTGCTCCTGGGTGCGCTGGCGCGATACCTTGGTATTGGTTTGGAAGGTGTGCGTGCCGCCAATGTTCAGGTTTAAGCTCTTCCCAAATTTATGGCGGTAATGAATACCGGCTCGCAGCAGAAAGTCGGCGTAGCGAAGCTGGTCGCGCTCCACCACCAGTTGCTGGGCTGCCACGGTATTCGACGTGATGGCGGTGCCCGTAGTTTGGTTGAGCGTGCCAAACAAATAGGAAGCACTACCCCCAATATTAAGGTCGCGCAGCACGTGAATGCCATGCGCGAAATAAGCCTCTGATAACCCACCCGAGCCTTTATACTGCTTAATGGCTACGCCGTAGGGGTCACCATTAATTGAGCCCGTCGAGTTGGCTTCGTAGTCTATCGTGCTGTAGGGTTTTAGCGCCACGGCGGCGCCCCAGCGCTTGTTGAGATAGGGACAGCAAGGGCCAAGTAGCCGAGCGTGGCACTGCCCGTGCGGTACGACTGAGTGGTATTGCGCACGTTGGAGTACTGGCCCGTGAAGCCAGCCTCAAACGTGGTGCGGGGCGTGTAGTAGAGGAGCGCGGGGTTCAGCTCGTTCACGTTGCCGGTGTTGGGTGCAGCCTGGCCGGTGCCACCCATCCCCATCTGGCGAACGCCGCCCACGTTGCCAGTATAGTCGCCGATGCCGATGCGCGAGTAGGGCGAGCTGCCCAATCCCTGCCCAAGTGCCGAACCCGCCAGCAGTAGCGGGGCTGCGGTTAGCGCAGCCAGAAGTAGTTTTTTATCGGTCAACATTATAACGTAAAATCTGGTCCAGGCCTACTAGCACTAGTTCGGGGACTACAAAGATAAGGCCCAACGCCGGGGCCAGCCGAGGCTGTAGCTGCAGGGCGTCGCCACCCGTCAGCAAGAGGCCCAGGCCGGGGTAGCGCCGCCGGTATTCGGCCACCAGGCCGGTCACCTCCGCCACTACCCCGTTGAGCACGCCACTCAATAGGGAAGAGGCCGTGGAGTCGCCAATTAGTTGCACCGGCTCTGTGGGTTCGGGCAAGTCCAATAACGGCAGCCGGCCCGTAAACGTGTGCAGCGCTTGCAGCCGCATACGCAGCCCCGGGCCGATGCTACCCCCCTGGTACGTGCCAGCCTCTCCAACAAAGTCGAGCTTCAGCGCCGTGCCGGCATCGAGCACCAGCGTTGGCCGGCCGGGTCGCAGGTAAGCAGCACCTACCGCTCCAGCCAGCCGGTCGGCGCCCAACGTATGAGGCGTGGCATAAGCAATGGCCAGCGGCACCGGCGTGAAGCCCGGCCGCAATGGCAGTACTTGCCCTAACACCTCACGCAGCTGGTTAAGCCAGGGCTGAGCACTAGCCTCAGCCGCTACCGAAGCCAGAATAGCGTGTTGCGGCTGATAGCGGCGCCACAACTCGCCTAGCTCATCTGGTGCCGTTAGTGTGCCACTTGCCTGCAAGCCGGCTTGCGTGAAAACTCCATATTTCAGCGCCGTGTTGCCAAGGTCGAGGGCAAGCGTTGTTTCTAAGCTACTAGCCATTATTAAGCTATTAGCTGTTAGCTGTTAGTTGCTTGCTTGTTCTTAACCAATGCTTAAGAACAAGCAAGCAACTAACAGCTAACAGCTCAAAACTTACATAAAGTACTTCAATCGGATTACCTCCTGCTCCGACAGAAAGCGCCACTTGCCGCGGGGCAGGTCTTTTTTGGTGAGCCCAGCGTACTGCACCCGGTCAAGCGTTACTACATCGTAGCCCAAGTGCTCGAAGATGCGGCGCACGATGCGGTTACGTCCGCTGTGCAGCTCAATACCCACAAAGTGCGGGTTGCCAGCCACCACGGCCACGTCATCTACTTCAGCCTTGCCATCTTCTAGCTCTACCCCGGCCGTAATTTCGCCGAGGTGCTCGCTGGTAAGTGGCTTGTCTAGCTCTACTTGGTAGATTTTCTTGTTCTTGTGCGAAGGATGGGTAAGCTTCTGCGCCACCTCGCCATCGTTGGTGAAGAGCAGCAAGCCCGTGGTATTGCGGTCAAGCCGCCCCACCGGAAAGATGCGCTCTTTTGATGCCTTGGCAACTAAGTCCATCACCGTTTTGCGGCCCTCCGGGTCATCAGTAGTCGTGATAAAGTCTTTGGGCTTGTTCAGCAGCACGTACACCAGCTTCTCGCGATTGAGGTTGGTTTTGCCGTACTGCACTGTATCGGTAGGCTGCACTTTATAACCCATCTCCGTCACTACTTCGCCATTTACCCGAATTTCTCCTGCGGCAATCAGCGCATCGGCCTCACGGCGCGAACACACCCCTGCGTTGGCAATGTAGCGGTTGAGGCGGAGTTCCTCGTTGCCGAAGTCTTCCTCATTGCGGCGACGCTTGTTGCCTCGCTCTTTATCCTTTTCGTAATGGCTGAGGTTTTTGTAGTCCGGAGCCTCACCTGGCTTCTCGCCAAACTTTGGCTTATCAGCCCGGCCATAGCCAGTGCTTGAGCGAGGGCCACTCTCGGCCGCGCGCATGGCTTCACGCCGCTCCCGGAATGTGCCACCTGT
>CALMOO010000135.1 GCA_937871705.1 uncultured Hymenobacter sp. | reverse complement strand
ACTCCTGCGTGGCTATCCGTTACTTACGACGCGCCGAACTCCCGGGTGCAATGGAAAAACCCAGGCGGCACGATGGCAGTGCTTAGTTCTAAACTAGGCAGCCATGGCGTAGCTATACTCGCCAGTTGTTGTTCGGTAGATTTTTTGACGGGAGAGCTTCCACCAACTCCCGGCACGCTTACCCGCGACTTGCGCAAGCTGTCAATTCCGGTCAGCCCCAAATTAGAAAGAACGAAGTCCACTCCGAAGAGCGGGGCGCAAAGATACGCCCGATGTGAAGTAAATGTTTTGGGGCTGGCTTTTGTTCCCTAGTAGTAGCGAGCCGCGCTGCCTTATAAGCTTTTATAGCTTTCTGGAAATCAAATACTGCGGCCCTGGCCGCGCCTTGCGGCTGGGCAGTGAAGGCTCGGCTGGCTTCGATTCGCGCTACGCCTTGGGTATCTTTGTAAAGTATCGCGTATGGAAAATTTTGTTGTTTCGGCCCGTAAGTATCGTCCAGCCACGTTTCGGAGCGTGGTGGGGCAGCAGCACGTCACTACCACGTTGCAGAATGCCATTCAGAGCCAGCACTTGGCGCAGGCGTTTCTATTTTGCGGGCCAAGGGGGGTAGGAAAAACTACGTGCGCTCGCATCCTGGCCAAGACCATTAACTGCACCAATCTCTCGGCCGACACGGAAGCCTGCGGCGTTTGTACGTCGTGCGTAGCGTTTCAGGAAAACGCGTCGTTCAACGTGCACGAGCTGGATGCGGCGTCGAACAACTCGGTCGAAGACATTCGCTCGCTCGTGGAGCAGGTGCGCTACGCGCCGCAGCAGGGCCGCTACAAGATTTATATCATCGACGAGGTGCACATGCTCTCGAATGCGGCCTTTAACGCCTTTTTGAAGACGCTGGAGGAGCCGCCGAGCTATGCCATTTTTATTCTGGCTACCACCGAGCGCCACAAGATTATCCCCACCATCTTGTCGCGCTGCCAGATTTTTGATTTCAACCGCATCCGGGTTGATGATATTCGGGAGCATCTGCGCTACGTGGCCACCAGCGAGGGGGTAGTGGCCGACGACGACGCGCTGCACCTGCTGGCTCAGAAGGCCGACGGCGGCCTGCGCGATGCGCTCTCGATGTTTGACCAGCAAGTGACGTTTGCTGGCAATAACCTGACGTACAAAGAAGTAGTGCAAAACCTGCACATTCTGGACTACGACTACTACTTTCGGCTGGTCGAGGCGCTGCTGCATGAAAACTTATCAGCGGCGCTGCTGCTGCTCGACTCGGTGATGCAGCAGGGCTTTGACTTGCACAACTTTGTGGTGGGCACCGCCGAGCACCTGCGTGGCCTACTGGTGTGCAAAGACCCCGTGACGGTGCAGCTGCTGGAAGTGTCGGAGAATATCCGGCAGCAGTATGTGCGGCAGGCGCAAGCCGCGCCGCTGCCCTTTCTGCTATCGGCCCTGAACCTAGTGAGCCAGTGCGACCGCGACTTCAAGCAGGCCAAAAACCAGCGCTTGCACGTGGAACTGGCACTTATGAAGCTAGCGTATATCAATGGCGCCGTGCAGTTTGTGCGTGACCTGAACCCTACCACCCCGCAAAAAGCATTGGTAGACAACGGCGAGGCTAAAAAAAAAACTAGCAGCCTAAGCGAGACCTCTGTCAACCCAGCCGCAGCAGCGCCAGCGGCAGCCCCTACCCCTGCTCCGCCGCTGGTGCACGCGCCACCGCCTGCCGATGGCCCCGAACCCCTACCCGTCGAAAACGGCGTAACCGAGCTGCACGCCACGCCTAGCATCGAGTCGGAAGAGGTGGCTCCCGCGTCGCCGCGCCACCAGGTGCTCGATACCTCGCCGCACATCGAAACCGGTCGCCCCAGTATGCAGGGCTTGGAGCCCAACCACCGGCCTACCGATGTGCGCCCCGCGGCAGTAGCTCAGCCAACTACGGCCCTACCGGGTACGACCCCTACCCTACCTAAACTGCCGAGTCTCGCCAACCGCCTGCCCGGCTTGCGCGACGTGAGCACGCCTACCGCAGCGCCTACCCCCACTCAGGCGATAAGTACCAGCTACCAGGCCCCAGAACCCACTGGCCCGCTGGCACCCATCGCCCCCGAGCTACTGCAAAAAGTGTGGCAGCAGCTAGCCGATGAGCGCCGTGCGCAGGAAAAGATGAGCGAGTACACCGTTCTCAACCGCGCAGTTTCGGCCGATGCGGGCCACGTTATCACGCTCACGGTTGACAACCCGGTTCAAATCACGCAGTTCAATGATTTCCGGGCGGAGTTCATGGCCGAACTGCGGCGGCGAACCGGCCACCCTGGCCTCACGGTGCAAACGGAAGTAGCCCCGGCCGCGCCCACCGGCCGCAAGCTGTATACCTCAAATGACAAATTTGCCTACCTGGCCGAGAAATACCCCGCCCTGCAAGAAATGAAGCAGCGCCTGGGGCTGGATGCAGACTTTTAATAGTGATTGATAATTAATGACCCACGACGTTCAAGATATCAGTCATTAATCATCAGTCACTTAAATAACCTGCCCCAGCCCAAACAGCAGCGTGAATACCAGCGTGCTCAAGGCCATTTGTTTCAGCAGCGGGTCGAGTCGCGTTGACTCTTGCCGAGCCCACACTTGGTAGCCGTTGAAGGCAAACAGCGGCAGGCTGAGCACAAACAGCCACTGCCAGGGCGAGTGGTAGGTGAGCGCCACGTACACTACCGCGCCGCCTACCCCCAGTAGCAGCAGCAGCCAATGGTAGCGGCGCGCATGGCGTGGCCCCAGCCGCACGGGCACCGTTATTTTGCCCGCCAGTTCATCGGAGGTAATGTCCCGGATGTTGTTGACATTCAGCACCGCTGTGGCAAAGCAGCCCAGTGCGGCGGCCGGCAGCAGCACAGCCAGCGGCAGGCGCTGGGTTTGCAGAAAATAAGTGCCGCACACCCCCACTATCCCAAAAAAGAGGAACACCGATACGTCGCCCAGCCCGGCGTAGCCATAGGGCCGCGCGCCCGCCGTGTAGTTGATGGCCGCCCAAATGGCGGCTAGGCCCAATACAAAAAACACCAGCAGCACCCAAGTGCCCGCTACCCCCAACGCCAGCAGCAGCAGCGCCACGCCACTGCCCAGGGCGGCCAGCCCAAAGCCCCACATGCCGCGCTTCATCTCAGCCGGCGTGATGGCGCCGCTTTGCACGGCGCGCAGTGGCCCTTGGCGGTGCACACTATCAGCGCCGTTTTGCGAGTCGCCGTAGTCGTTGGCGAGGTTGCTAAGTATTTGAAGAAGAATAGTGGTAAGCGCAGCCAACGCCACTACTGGACCATTGAACTGGCCCGTAGACTTTGCCAGAAAGCCGCCCGTGAGAATGCTGGCCAGAGCCAGCGGCAGCGTGCGGGGGCGAAAGGCCGAAATCCAGGGAGACATGAGGTTGATAAACTAATTGTGGGTAAACCAGAACGCCATGCTGAGCTTGCCGATGCAGCTTTACCGCGTCGCTAGTTGATAACTAATGGCG
>CALMOO010000134.1:6202-6475 GCA_937871705.1 uncultured Hymenobacter sp. | reverse complement strand
GTAGAGCTTGGCCCCGGCCGGGAGCCCGAGTTTGAGCCCGCGCCTCGCGCTACTGGCCCCGCCACCACGGTGCCACTCGATGCCAGGTTTAAGATTGCCGCCCCGGCCGACGATGAGCCGGAAGCAGCGCCTTTACCCTCGCTGGGGGGGGTAGGGGCGGCCCTGCCGCTGGTAGTCGTGAGTGGAGCGGGCGCCCTGCCCGCTGCCCCGGTAGCCGCTGCGGGTTTGGCTGGTGGCCCCGCGTTCTGATTCGAGCTGCCAGAGCCGGAGCCG
>CALMOO010000134.1:0-6192 GCA_937871705.1 uncultured Hymenobacter sp. | reverse complement strand
CATCCCTACCCCCCTCTCGCTGGCCGACCTTGCCGATGGCTCGCTGCCAACTGCTACTAGCCAGCCGCTACTAGCTAGCAGCCAAAGATTAGAAATAACCGTGCCCAGCCGCGACGACCTCGACCCCAATGCCGGGGCCGACATCGCCGCCGTAGCCGATGAAGATGAGGACGCCGACGCCATGCCCGACGTCAACTACGACCCAACCCTGGACCTCTCACGCTACCAGTTCCCGACCCTGGAATTGCTTAACGACTATGGTATTGCTAAAGCCCAGGTAACCAAAGAGGAGCTAGAGGCCAACAAAGACCGCATCGTGGAAACGCTGGGCCACTACGGCATTACCATCGCCAGCATCAAGGCCACCATCGGGCCCACGGTTACGCTCTATGAGATTGTGCCCGAAGCTGGCGTGCGCATCTCCAAAATCAAGAGTCTGGAAGATGATATTGCCTTGAGCTTGGCCGCTTTAGGTATTCGTATCATCGCCCCAATTCCGGGCAAGGGCACCATCGGCATCGAAGTGCCAAACGCCAAGAAGGAGATGGTGAGCATCCGTTCGGTGCTGGGCAGCGAGAAGTTTGCCCGCACCGAAATGGATTTGCCCATCGCCTTCGGCCGCACCATCACCAACGAGGTGTTTGTGGCCGATTTGGCCAAAATGCCCCATTTACTGATGGCCGGCGCCACGGGCCAGGGCAAGTCGGTGGGCCTGAACGTGATTCTGGCTTCGTTGCTTTACAAGCGCCACCCCGCGCAGCTCAAGTTTGTGCTGGTCGACCCCAAGAAGGTGGAGCTCAGTATTTTCAATAAAATTGAGCGCCACTTCCTAGCCAAGCTGCCCGACTGCGAAGAGCCCATCATCACCGACACCAAGAAGGTGGTGCACACGCTAAACTCGCTGTGCATGGAGATGGACCGGCGCTACGATTTGCTGAAAGAAGCCGGCTGCCGCAACCTGAAGGAGTACAACCTCAAGTTTGTAGAGCGGCGCCTAAATCCTAAGAAAGGCCACCGTTTCCTACCCTTCATTGTACTGGTAATCGATGAGTTGGCTGACTTAATGATGACAGCTGGCAAGGAAGTTGAAACGCCTATTGCGCGTTTGGCCCAGCTGGCGCGCGCCATCGGCATTCACCTCATCGTGGCCACTCAGCGCCCCTCGGTAAACGTGATTACGGGTATTATCAAGGCTAACTTTCCGTGCCGGATTTCCTTTAAAGTGACCAGCAAAATCGACTCGCGCACCATCCTCGACACCGGCGGCGCCGACCAACTCATCGGCCAGGGCGACATGCTGTTTTCGGCTGGCTCCGACCTAATTCGGGTGCAGTGCGCTTTCATCGACACGCCCGAAGTCGACCGCCTTTGCGACTACATCGGTGAGCAGCAGGGTTATCCCGATGCCTACCTGCTGCCCGAAGTGGCCGGCGCCGAAGGCGATGCTATGAGCAGCGAAGACCTGGACGACGGCGAGCGCGACTCAATGTTTGAGGAAGCCGCCCGCTGCATCGTGTTGCATCAGCAAGGCTCCACCTCCTTGATTCAGAGAAAATTGAAGCTCGGCTACAACCGCGCCGGCCGCCTCGTCGACCAGCTGGAGCGGGCGGGGGTAGTAGGCCCGTTCGAGGGTAGCAAAGCCCGCGCGGTGCTCATTCCAGATGAATACCAATTAGAGCAGCTGCTGGCAACCTTGCCTAAGTAATTTTCATTTAACAATTATTATTCATCATTTAACAGTCTTTCTGCTGGGCGATTTAGCAGAATAGAGCGCTAGAAAGACTGTTAAATGATAAATGATAATTGTTAAATGAAAATGCCTTTTGGCCCCGCTTTTGCGTATCAAACTTACCCGGCCCCAATTGGCCGGGTTTTTCTTACCCATGACTCAGAAATTTTCCCTGCTGGCCCTGGCCGCTACTCTGGCTTTGCCTGCCGCCGCCCAGCAAGACCCCAAGGCCGGTAAAATCCTTGATGCTGTGAGCGCTAAGTACACGGCGCTCAAGTCGTTCCAGGCCGGATTTACGCAAACGCTGGAAAACCCCGCGGCCAAGCTTAAGTCGAATATCACAGGCGATGTAACCGTGAGTGGCCAGAAATACCACCTCAAAACCAGCGACCAGGAAGTGCTCAACGACGGCAAAACCACTTGGACGTACCTCAAAAATGAGAACGAGGTAAACATCTCCGACACCGACCCCAACAACCAGGATATGTCGCCCTCCCAGATGTACACGATGTACAAAAAGGGCTATAAGTACACCTATGTCAAGTCGCTCAAAGATGCAGGGGTAGCTAGCGACCTCATCGAGCTGTCGCCGGAAGACCGCAAGAATGATGTATTTAAAGTGCAACTCGTCGTGGGCACGGCCGACAAATCTATCCACAACGTGAAGACGTTTAAGAAGAATGGTACCCGTACCACGTTTACTCTCAAAAACTTCAAGGCCAACGTGCCAGTGGCGGACAACGCGTTTGCCTTTGACAAGGCCAAGCACCCCGGCGTGAAGGTGGTGGACTTGCGCTAAGCCGTAGGTAAGCTTCGGCTGGCCCTGAGCTGAAAAGGCCAACGTGCAAGCGCTTGGCAACTTTCGGCTTTTAATTTTAAAGATTTCTTGATTCCCGTAACAGCCTGCTTCTTACCAAGCAGGCTGTTCTATTTTTACGCTATCACCAGCAGCCACGGCACGGCTTAGCTGTCAGCTTTGATTTGGCCTGCTGACTTTGTGGCCCCGTGGTGCCGGCTTAAGCTTGCCCTACCCCCTATATGCGCGAAGATTTCCTCCACTACGTCTGGCAGCATCAATACTTTGATAAAGTCGACCTGCGCACCACGGCGGGCGAGGAAATTCAGGTTTTGCGCGCCGGCCAGCGCAATGCCGATGCCGGACCCGACTTCCTCAACGCCCGCCTGCGCCTGGGCGACGTGGAATGGAACGGCGCGGTAGAAATCCATTTGCGCGCTTCTGACTGGCAGCGGCATAATCATCAGGTCGATGCCAAATACGACCAGGTGGTGCTGCACGTAGTGTACCAGGCCGATGCTGACGTGCACCGCACTAACGGCAGCCTCATTCCGGCCCTACCCCTGGCCACACGCCTGGCGCCTGAGCTGCTAGGGCGCTACGAGGCGCTGATGCAAGCGCCGCCGGCCGCCGCGCTACCCTGCGCGCCGCTGCTAAGCCAAGTGCCGCAGTTGGTGCGCACCATGATGACCGAGCGCGCCCTGCTAGAGCGCGTAGAGCGCAAGGCCGACGCCATTGCCGAGCTGCACCAGCACCTGGCCCACGATTGGGAGGCCACCGCCTACCACGCGCTGGCCGCAGCCTTTGGCTTCCAAAAAAACAGCGAGCCGCTGGCCCGTTTGGCGAAAGCGGTGCCGCTGAGCGTGCTGCGCCGCCACCGCCACGATGCGCGCCAGCTGGAAGCGCTGCTGTTTGGGCAAGCCGGCTTTTTGGTGGGAAACGACGAAACGGCGGCCGACGACTATATCCGCGACCGGCGGCAGGAGCACGAGTTCTTGCGGCACAAGTATGGGCTAGGCGCCGCCGCGCTGGCCACCCACGAGTGGAATTATTTGCGCCTGCGGCCCGCTAATTTCCCGGCTGTGCGGCTAGGGCAGCTGGTGGGGCTGCTGCACTGCCGCCCTGCCTTGTTCGATGCCCTGCTCACGGCCCAGAGCGTGGCGGCGCTTACCGAATTTTTTGCCGGCGCGCCCGCCCCGGAATATTGGCGCACGCACTTTCGGCCCGGCCGACCGGGCAAAGTGCCCAGCTTGGGTAAAAGCAGTATAGACTTGCTCATTACCAATGTGGTAGTGCCCCTGCGCGTAGCCTACGCCCGCCACATCGGCCAGCCTACGCTGGTCGAAAGCAGCATTACCTTGCTCTCCGAGCTGCCCGCCGAGCACAATCAGTACACCGACCTCTACCAGGACTTGGGCTTCGAGCACTGTACCGCCGCCGACTCGCAGGGCCTGCTGGCTTTGCACAAAAGCTACTGCGAGCCCCGGCGCTGCCTGCATTGCGCCATTGGGGGTAGGCTGGTGGGCGGTGGGGCTGGCCGCCGCGTGCCCGAAGCTGCCGCCCTACCCCCCCGCCCGGCCGGCATATGAGGGTAGCGCTGGCCATCTTCCTGAACCTGCTGCTGGCCCTAGCACTCGGCTACTGGCTGCGGCGCGAGCATCGCCTGGCGGGCCCTAGTCTGCGCCGCTGGCTGCTGCCCACGCTGGCGCTGCGCCTGGTGGCAGGGGTAATACAAGATGGGCCTGACTTGCAGCGAATAAATTTTTTGGGCCGAGCATATACGGAGCAGTTCTGGGCGCAACCGAGCGCATATTGGGCGCTGTTGCAAAGCCACCAACTGCGCGAGGGTGGGAAAATGCGTATCCTGTATCAGTGGTCTAATACGTTGTTCATCAGTAAGATTGCTGGAATGCTGAATTTTGCCTCCTTGGGCACTAGCTGGCTGAATGGCCTGTACCTGAGCCTAGGCTGTTTCGTGGCCTGTTGGGGGCTGGTACGCACGCTGACCCAGCGGTTTCCGGCTACGCCAGCAGGAGCGGGGATAGTAGCTTTTTTGCTGTGGCCGTCAATAGTATGGTGGACGTCGGGCGTTACGAAAGAAACCTTGCTGCTAGGCAGTGGCGCAGCCCTTACTATGTTGGTATTGAACCATCTCTATGGTAGTGGTCTCCTACCCCCCGCCCCGCACCAGGCGGCACGCAGCCACCACTGGGCGCCGAGCGCTGGGAGGTGGCTGCTGGTGGCGGGCTTGGCTTGGCTACACCTGCGCATGCGCTATTTTTTCGCCCTGCCGCTGCTAGCTAGTTTGCTGGCTTTGGGGGGGGTAGCAGCAGCCGAGCGGCGCGGCTGGTTGCGGCTTGGCTGGGGAATGCAGCTGGTGATGCTTTTGGTTGGCCTGCTAGCGGCCGGGGCTGCGGCCGTGGCCATAGGGGGCGAACCCGTATCGCGGGATTTTGTAACCAGCCAGTTGTGGCTAAACTATACGCACGGCATCGCTACCTCTGTGGGGCAGCCGCACGTGGAGTATGCTCATCTGCAGCCAACTGTAGCTAGTATCCTGGCCCATGCGCCCCTGGCCGCCGCCCAAACCATAACGCGGCCCTGGCTCGGCGAAAAGGCGGCCCTGCCTTATCTAGCGGCCGGGCTCGAAAACCTGCTGCTACTTGGGCTGCTGCTGCTCGCCCTTTTCGCGGTGGTGCAAGGGCGGCCCGGCCGGCTACCCGCCGCGTTGGTGCTGGCGCTGCTGCTCTACTGCGTAGTGCTGGCCGCCCTCATCGGCCTGAGCACCCCCAATCTGGGCACGCTGCACCGCTACCGCGCGGTCATGTTGCCCTGGCTACTGTGGCTGCTGCTCCAAAATGACTACGCTCGCAAGCTGCTGAAATGGTGAAGGAGTAAATAAGTGAGTTGCATTTCCCCAGCGCGTAACTTTGCTTGCCTATGGAAAACCCTGTTATCATTCTCGGCGCTCAGGCCATCGGTACGGCCGCGTTGGATGCTTTTCTCTCTAATGAAGTGGTCGTGTACTGCATTCTCGATGACGACCCCAAACTGCATAATACCGAGTTGCTCGACGTGCCCGTGATGGGCAACACCGACGACGGTGAGCTGCTGAAGCTGCTAGGCAAAAAGTGCGAAGTTTTCGTGGCTACCGAAGATTCGGCCAGCCGCCGCAGCCTTACCAAGATGCTGCACGACGAGTACGAGGTGGTGCCTGTCAATTGCATTCATCAGCGAGCCAGCGTATCAGTGCATGCCGAATTGGGCCATGGCAATTACGTTGGCCCCAACGCCGTAGTGGCCGCCACCGCCAAGCTTGGCGCGGGCATTCTGGTGGGCCCCAATGCCGTGGTCGAAGGCCAGGCCAACGTAGGCGACTACGCCCAGCTCGGCAGCGGTGCCCAGGTGGGGGTAGGGGCCAGTGTGGGCGCGGGCGCTTTTGTGGGCGCAGGCGCCGTGCTAGTAGCCGGCGTGAAAGTGGGCGACAAAGCCCGCGTGGGTGCCGGCTCGGTAGTGGTGGCCGACGTGCCCGCCAACCAAACGGTATTTGGCAACCCCGCGAAACAAGTTTGATTCGATTAGCTGTTAGCGTTTGGCTGTTAGCTATCAGCTTTCGTTTTAGAAAGCCGCAGCCGAAAAGCTAACAGTCAAAAGTTAACTGCTACAT
>CALMOO010000133.1 GCA_937871705.1 uncultured Hymenobacter sp. | reverse complement strand
ATCCGCGACCATATTTCGCGGGTTATTCCGGGCTTCGACAACTTCAACGAAAAACTGCGTAAGCCCGGCGGCTTCTACCTGCCCAACGGCCCGCGCGAGCGCAAGTTCACGACCAAGAACGGCATGGCGAACTTCACCACCACTCAGCTGGAGAAGTACGTGCTGGAGACCAACCAGCTCATTTTGATGACGGTGCGCAGCCACGACCAGTTCAACACAACTATCTACGAGTACAACGACCGCTACCGGGGCATCCATGGCGAGCGCCGCGTGCTGTTTATGAACCGTGAGGACATGGCTGAGCGCGGCCTCAAAGCCAAGGACCTGATTGATATTACGAGCCACTACGAGGGCGAGCAGCGCACCGTGGAGAAGTTCGTGGCCGTGCCCTACGACATTCCGAAGGGCAACGTGTCGGCCTACTTTCCCGAGGCCAACCCACTGGTGCCCATTAGCAGCGTGGCCAAGGTAAGCAACACGCCCACCTCGAAGTACGTGATAGTAACCGTGGCGCCCGCCAAGGTAGGGTTAGCACCCCAGGCGCAAAAGCAGCGAGCCCAAGCTGTGCCCGCGTAAGCGCCTACCCCCCACAAAAGCCCCAGGCGCCCACGCCTGGGGCTTTTTC
Source organism: uncultured Hymenobacter sp. (assembly GCA_937871705.1). Classification (GTDB taxonomy): domain Bacteria; phylum Bacteroidota; class Bacteroidia; order Cytophagales; family Hymenobacteraceae; genus Hymenobacter. The sequence continues at coordinate 10,917 of CALMOO010000133.1, read as the reverse complement.
TTTCACCAGCTCAGCGGCAAAAGCGTAGCTATAGCTGATTAGCAAAATAAGTGCTTTGGCCCGTTGCCGTGCGAATGGTTGCCTCTACCTTGCACCAGCTTAAGTACTTACTAGCGGATTGCTCCTCCTGGTTTTCACTTTCCACCTCCCCACCATTCATGCCTGAAACTTCTTCCGTGCTCGACCGCAGCGGTACTACTACCCCGGTCGGCACCAGCACTGGCTCTCTCCTCGACCGTAGCCGCACCATCGCCCGGCCGGGCTTCAACCGCTGGCTGATTCCGCCTGCCGCCTTGGCCATTCACCTCGCTATTGGGCAGGCGTATTCGTTTAGTGTATTCAAGCTGCCGCTCGTTTCGCTTATCAGCCATAATGAAAAAAGTCCAGCCGCTAGTGACTGGACGGCGACGCAGGTAGGCTGGATTTTCTCCATTGCCATTGTGCTGTTGGGCTTGTCGGCCGCCGTGTTTGGCAAGTGGCTCGAGCGGGTAGGTCCGCGCAAGGCCATGCTGGCGTCGGCGCTCTGCTTTGCGGGCGGCTTCTTTATTGGCTCGCTGGGCGTGCATCTGCACTCGCTGCCGCTGCTGTATTTCGGCTACGGCTTTGTGGGTGGTATTGGGCTGGGTATCGGCTACATCTCACCGGTGAGCACGCTTATTAAGTGGTTTCCGGACCGGCCGGGGGTAGCCACGGGCATGGCCATTATGGGCTTTGGGGGTGGCGCCATGATAGCTTCGCCGCTGGAGCTACTGCTGATGAACCACTTCAAGTCGCCGACTGATAATGGGGTGGCCGCCACTTTTATTGCGCTCGGCGTTATCTACTTCATTTTCATGCAGCTCGGCGTCTGGACCATCCGGGTGCCCGCCGAAGGCTGGAAACCTGCCGGCTACGTGCCCAACGCCCAGCACTCGGCGCTCATCACCAACAACAACGTGCTGGCCGACGACGCCATCAAGACGCCGCAGTTCTGGCTACTGTGGGTGGTGCTGCTCTGCAACGTAACTGCCGGCATCGGTATTCTCGAAACGGCCTCACCTATGATTCAAAGCATTTTCTCTGATAAAGTAATGGGGGCCGGCCGGGGCATCACGGCTGCCGCGGCTGGCGGCTTTGTGGGCCTGCTGAGCTTGTTCAACCTGCTGGGCCGCTTCTTCTGGTCGTCGTTTTCTGATAAGCTGGGCCGCAAACCTATTTATATACTGTACTTCGGCTTGGGCGTGCTGCTCTACGCGTTGCTACCCACGCTGGGCCACAATTTATCGCTAGGTCTGTTTGTGGGCGCTTGCTGCATCATCTTGAGCATGTACGGCGGCGGCTTTGCCACCATGCCGGCTTTCCTGAGCGACTTATTTGGCAAGAAGCAGGTAGGCGCCATCCACGGCCGGGTGCTCACCGCCTGGTCGACGGCCGGCGTTCTCGGGCCGCTGCTGGTCAACTACTTGGAAGACAAAGCCAAAGAAGGCGCCGCCGCTTACCAAACGGTATTTTACACGATGGCCGGCCTACTGGTAATCGGCTTTCTGGCCGACTTAGCCATCACGGCTGTCAATGCCCGCTACAACGACCCGCACCCCGAGCTGTCAGTAGCCGATGCTGGCCACTAGTTGGTCGCGCTTGCTTTGTCTCACTTTTTAGTTCATATCTCCAATGAATCCCCAACCTGCCCCCGTTGCGCCCGAGTCTTCCTCAACTGGCGCCCTGGTTTTTTCCTGGCTTTTTGTAGGCATTCCCCTCGTGTGGGGCGTTTCTCAAACCTTTCTTAAAGCGTTGACGCTGTTTAAATAAGCAGCATTAAAAATCAGAAAAGCCGCCTCAGTCATATAGACTGAGGCGGCTTTTTTAGGTACAGTCGTATTAGCAAGCTTTAGCGGCTGGGCCGCTCGCCGCGGCTTACGACCGGTATCGCCACAGCGGCCACGCCGTGCCGGCCGCAAAGTGCGTCTGCCCCGGTGCCAGCTCCAAAAGCCCATCAGCGGCCAGCAGCCCAGCCAAATCGCCCGAACCTGCGGTGGGAGCGGGGTGCGCCAGCAGCCGGCCATCTGCACCAAGTTCGAGGCGCACGGGCAGAAAATAGGTGAGCGCCGGTTTAAAGTCAACTGGTTCGGCCAGTGCCGCAAACACTTGCGGCAACGCCGCTGGCCCTACCCCCTCACTTTGCCGCAGCCAGCTGCGCACGTAGCGGTAGTAGCCCACAAACGTCGAAACCGGGTTGCCCGGCATCGCAAACACCGCCGCGCCGCCCGGCCGCTGCCCAAACCAAAACGGCTGACCTGGCCGCTGCGCCACCCCATGAAACAGCTGCTCGACACCGGACTCGCGCAGCGCTTGCGGCAAAAAATCGGCTTTGCCCTTCGACACACCGCCACTCAGCAGCACGGCATCAAAGTCGGCCAGCAAGGGGGGTAGGCCTTGCTTGAGCGAATCCAGGTCGTCATCAAAATGAAAGGCCTCACTCAGCGCCCCATCGGCGGCCAGCGCGGCTTGCAGCATCGGCGCGTTGGAGCGCCGAATCTGGTGGGGTAGGGGAGTTTGGTCAATCGGCACTAGCTCATCACCGGTGCTCACCACGGCCACCCGTACGCGGCGCGCTACCGCCAAGGTAGCCGCGCCCACGGTAGCTGCCACCGCGATTTCGGCCGGACTCAGCACCACGCCCGGCACCAGCAGCCGCGCGCCGGCCGGCTGGTCGGTAGCCCGTGCGTGCACGTTGTGCCCCGGGCGGGGGGGTAGGGCAAGCACTGTGGCCTGCCGCACTGGGCCTTCGCTGAGGCGAAGGTCTTCGTAGCGAATCACGGTGTCGGTGCCGGGGGGTAGGGCAGCCCCGGTCATTATCTCAATAGCGGCCAGTGGGTTAATCATTGGCTCAGGCAGCGCGCCGGCCAGTTGCGTGCGCTCGATGGCAAACTCCGTTTGACCGGCTGCCAGCGCCGCAAAGCGCAGCGCGATACCGTCCATCGTCACGCGGTTGTAGGGCGGAAAATCACGGTCGGCTACTACCTCCTGGTGCAGCACGCGGCCGATAGCAGCGAGGAGCGGTACGGTTTCGGTGGGCAGTGCGCGAGCAGTAGCCAACACATGGCGGTAGGCATCTTCAACGGAAAGCATTAAGTATAGCGTAGAAAGCAAGAGATTGAGCACACCGGTCACGGCACTCGCACTGACAAACGATTTTGGCGCTTCGGTAGCTGCTTCCAAGCTATTTTTCCCTCAGATTGTTACAGCTAGTATGACCGAGAACCCCGCTCCCCGCACCAAGCACGCCGCCCTCACCCGCCCCGACACCGGCGAATTTGCCCGCCACGAGTTGGCTTTTCTGGGCGCCCCCTGCGGCGATATCCAGCGCCTGGCCGCCCACCTCACGGCGGCCCTGGCCAGCACGCATCGGGTAGGCTACGTCGATGCCGACCACGCCAGCGGCGACGCCGAGGCTGCCCACACGCTGAGCCCGCTGTTGCAAGCCGGCGCTGCCGTGGAGGTGACCGACAAAATCCATTTTCGCCGCCGCGACGAGCAGCGGGCCCTTACTCGCTTCTCGCAGCCCGACCTGCTGGCCGGGGCCGACTTGGTGCTGGTAAACGGCAACCACTTTCGCGCCCAACATCAAATTGTACTCATCGACCCGCGTAAGTCGTTGGCCCACAAGCTCGACAAGCTCACCAATGTGCAAGCCCTGGTGCTGGCCGAAGGCGTAACGGAATTGCCAGATTACCTGCGCGTTCACCTGCCAACTAGCGCCATGCTCCCGCAGTTTGCCCTTGCCGACACTTCGGGCCTGGCCGCCTGGGTAGGGCAATGGCTGCAAAGCCGCCAGGCGCCCTTGCGTGGCCTCGTGCTGGCCGGCGGCCTCAGCCAGCGCATGCAAACCGATAAAGGCCGCTTGCGCTACGGCCCCAGCGGCCGCGAGCAGCGCGAGGTAGCCGCCGCGCTGCTCGCCGAAGTCTGCCAGGATGTCTTTGTGTCGTGTCGCGCCGAGCAGGCTGCCGAACTGCCCGCCGGCCTCCAGCCGCTACCTGATACCTTCCTAGGCCTTGGCCCCGTGGGCGGCATTCTGTCCGCGTTTCAGCGCGACCCCAATGCCGCCTGGCTGGTACTGGCCTGCGACCTGCCTTTTCTCACCGCTGCCACTTTGCGCGACCTAGTGGCCGGCCGCCAGGCCAGCCGGCTCGCCACAGCCTTCCGCAGCCCTGATAATGAATTTCCCGAGCCGCTCATTACCATCTTCGAGCCGCGCGCTTACCCCGAGCTGCTCCGCTTCCTGAGCTTGGGATATTCTTGCCCGCGCAAAATGTTAATTAACATTGACGTGGAACTGCTGCCTACCCCGACTGCCGGCGAGCTGCGCAACGTTAATACGCCCACTGAGCGCGAGTTGGCTCAAGGTGAGTTGAGTAGTTAGCAGAACTCCTAGATTATCTTCTGTCGACGTACTGAGCTCATATATTGCGCCTTTTGATATAAAAACTCAAATTAAATCCTTGAGCTTGTTACCTTAGCGGGCAAGTTGATTATGAACGAAAGCTAAAAAAGAGCCTTCGTCGAGTTAAGGATTTATAATTGTACTTTTTATATTTTAATTTGCTTTTATGATGCGAATTACTACCCTGCTCGCCTGGGGTATCGGCGCCGTTGCGCTACTAGGTGCCACTCCAGTATTTGCCCAGGTCGATAGTGTGCGCGCCAGCACGCTGCCCGGCCGGCAAGTAGCCGAAAAAGCCTACAACGCCGGGCTGGCTAGCTTCACTGCCCGCAATTACCCCGCCGCCCTCACCAGCTTTAACCAAGCCTTGGCTGCGAAGCCTGATTTTGCGGCGGCCTATGCCAACCGGGCGGCTACCCGCCTGGCCCTGAAGGAGTATTCGGCCGCCGTAGCCGATTACGACCAGGCGCTAAAGCTGGAGCCTAGCACCTACGCGGCTTACTTTGGCCGGGGCCAGGCCCGCGAGGCGGCCGGCCAAGCCCCGGAAGCTGAGGCCGATTATAGCGAAGCGCTCAAGGCCAACCCCGCCTACGCGCCGGCTTGGTACAACCGTGGCGTGCTGCGCTTCGAGCACGGCGAGTACCAGGCCGCGCACGATGATTTTAGCGGTGCCGTGAAGGCCGACTCAACCTATGCCTACGCCTACCACGACCGCGCTAGCGCCAGCCTGCGCCTCGGCAACTACGCTGCCGCTGTGCCCGACTATTCGCGAGCGCTAGCCTTGCAGCCTACCCTGCTACCCGCCCTGCTCAACCGGGCCGCGGCCGAGCGCCGCACTGGCCAGCTCACCGAGGCGCTGCGCGACTACGACGCCTACCTCACTCAAAAAACGGATAATGCCTTGGCTTTCAGCAACCGGGGCAATGCGCGCTTCGACAACAAGGACTATGCCGGCGCCGTAGCCGATTTCACCCGCGCCATCACTCTCGACGCCAAGTATGCCTATGCTTGGAACAACCGGGCCGCTGCCGAGCTAAAGCTGGAGCAATACGCCAAGGCCAACGCCGACGCCACGGAGGCCATTCGCCTCAACGCCAAGTACGCCGAGGCTTACCTCAACCGCGGCCATGCCCGCGAGATGCTGCGCCAAGCCGACGAGGCTTGCCAGGACTGGCGCCAAGCCGCCGCCCTGGGCTTAGCAGTTGGCAATAGCTATGCTGCCGCTGCTGGCTGCGCTGGCCAAGCTGCCGAGCAGTAGCGCCAACCGAGCAGTAGCGCCAACACTGCAAGTCGGCGGAATGCGTGGGCGCTGAGCGTCCTACCCCCTTGTTGCAGCCTCACAGCCGCTGAACTGCCGCTAAATAGAGCTAATCTTTTACGCATTGGTTTTTAGTATTTTATGTTTGTTAATTACCTATTGGTTTCTTCCTTTATGCCTGACCAATTACGACTAAGACTGCTCGGCCTCTCTTTGTTTCTAACCGTAGCCAGCTTGGCTAACGCCCAGAGTATCGAGTTCACTAAAGAGCAGTTCAAGGACAACAGAGACGGTTTGAAGAACGCGCAGCGTGAGCTTAAGGCTGGCGACGAAGCTTACCTCGCCGACCCAGTGCGTTATACCCTGGCCTCACCCCACTACCTGGCGGCGCAGGAGCTTAACCCCGATAATGCCGAACTGAACGTTAAAATCGGCGATTGCTACCTGCATTCGGGCACTAAGGCGCTGGCGCTCTCTTACCTCCAGCACGCCCAAACGCTGGCGCCCGCCAACGACCCGCGCACGCACTACCTGCTGGCCCGTGCCCTGCACCTCAATGCCAAGTGGGCCGCGGCCATCAAAGAATACCAGGCCAGCACGCCCATGGGGGGTAGTAAGGCCGCCGCCGGCGAACTGACCGTGACGGCCGAAGACCTGGCGCGCCGCATCCGGGAGTGCCGCAATGGCCAGGAGCTGCAAAAGCACCCTGCCCGCGTATTCGTCGATAACGCCGGGCCGGAGGTCAACTCTGCTTATTCCGACTACGGCCCCCTGGTGGCGGCCGATGAAGCAACCATGCTCTTCACTTCGCGCCGACCCAACGGCCCTAATGCACCCAAAGACCCAGCCGGCGATAGTTATTTTGAGGATATTTACCAGTCAACCTTGCTGGGTAAGAAGTGGAGCCCAGCCACCAATCTGGGCGCGCCAGTCAACTCTAAGGGCCACGATGCCACTGTGGGCCTGGCACCCGATGGCCAGCGCCTGCTCGTGTACGCCGACGAGAGTGGCGGCGACCTGCAAGAGTCGAACCTGCGGGGCGCCGCCTGGGAAAAGCCTCAGCGCCTGAGCAATCGTATTAATTCCAAGTACCACGAGTCATCGGCTTCCTACTCGCCCGATGGCCGCTACCTGTACTTCGTGAGCGACAAGCCGGAAGGCGGGCGCGGCGGCCACGACATCTATAAGGTGGAGCTGGCAGGCAATAAGCCCGCCGAAAACCTCGGCTCTACCATCAACACGCCCTACGGCGAGGAAGGCGTGTTTATGATGCCTGATGGCAAAACCATGTACTTTTCTTCGGAAGGCCACAACTCAATGGGTGGCTACGATATTTTCAAATCGGTAGTTGAAAACGGCAAGTGGAGCGAGCCCGAAAACCTGGGCTGGCCCATCAATACGCCCGATGACGACGTGTTTTTTGTCACTTCTGCCTCGGGGCGTCACGGTTACTACTCTTCCGACCGGCCCGGTGGACTAGGCAGTAAGGATATCTACCGCATCACGTTCCTGGGCCCCGAAAAGCCTCCCATGCTGAGCGAGGAAAACCAGCTACTCGCCTCGCGCCTTGCGCCCATAACCCAAACTGCCTTGGCGCCACCAGTTATTTTGGCCACTGCCAAGGTTACCATCCTGAAAGGCACCGTAACCGACGCACTTACCAAGCAACCACTCGAAGCCATTATCGACCTGATTGATAACACTTCCAGCCAAAGTATTGCTACCTTTCATAGCAATGCCACCTCGGGCAAATACCTCGTGAGCTTACCCTCGGGCACCAACTACGGCATTGTGGTGCGGCAGGATGGCTACCTGTTTCACTCCGAAAACTTCGACCTGCCCGCCGATGCTACCTACGCCGAAGTTGTCAAGGATATTCCGCTGAAGAAGCTGGAAGTAGGTGTTGTGATAGTGTTGAGCAACATCTTTTTTGATACCGGCAAAGCTACCCTGCGCCCCGAAAGCACCGCCGAGCTGGAGCGCCTGCAAAAGTTACTCACCGAGCAACCCACCATCAAGCTCGAAATAGCTGGCCACACCGACAACGTGGGCAAGCCCGCCGCCAACCAGGACCTCAGCCAGCGCCGCGCGCAGGCCGTCGTGGCCTACCTCACCCAGCACGGTATTGCCTCCGACCGCCTCACTGCCGCTGGCTACGGCGATACGCGCCCGGTCTCTGCGAATACTACCAAGCTCGGCCGCCAGCTCAATCGCCGCACCGAGTTCAAGGTTACGGGCAAATAGGGGGTAGGGCCCGTTGCTACCAACAAGAAAGGCCCGTGTAAACGGGCCTTTCTTGTTGGTAGCACTGCTGCTTGAATTCTTGAAATCAATAGCCTACGCTGCTCGCATGAGCCGTAGCGGCGACTTCTCAAACTTGCTGCGCGCGTAGCTTTCGGTAATCATAAACTCGCCTACCCCCGCTTCCGAGGGCATTTCGAACATGGCGTCCGTCATGATGCTCTCGCAAATGGAGCGCAGGCCGCGGGCGCCAAGCCGGTACTCATCGGCACGCTCCACAATGTATTCCAGTGCCTCCTCCGTAAAGCCAAGCTGAATGTTCTCCATATCGAACAAGCGTTGGTACTGCCGCACAAGCGAGTTCTTAGGCTCGGTCAAAATCTGGCGCAACGTAGCCTTATCAAGCGGGTTGAGGTAGGTGAGCACGGGTAGGCGGCCAATCAACTCAGGAATGAGGCCAAACGACTTGATATCCTGCGCCGACACGTAGCGCAAGAAGTTCTGCGTGTTTACCGTCTCCTCCAGGTTGGTCTTGGCAAAGCCCATGGGCTTGGTATTCAAGCGACTCTTGATGATGCGGTCGATGCCGCTGAACGCCCCGCCGCACATAAACAGGATGTTCTCGGTGTTCACCGAAATCATTTTTTGGTCGGGATGCTTGCGCCCACCCTGTGGCGGCACGTTGATGTGCGTGCCTTCCAGTAGCTTCAGCAAGGCCTGCTGCACACCTTCGCCGCTCACATCGCGCGTAATGCTGGGGTTGTCACTCTTGCGAGCAATTTTATCAATCTCGTCGATGTAGACGATGCCGCGCTCGGCAGCCTCCAGGTTGTAGTCGGCCGCTTGCAGCAAGCGCGTGAGAATGCTTTCTACGTCCTCGCCCACGTAGCCAGCCTCGGTGAGCACCGTGGCATCGGCGATGCAGAAAGGCACTTGCAGAATCTTGGCCAGCATGCGCGCCAGGAAGGTTTTGCCGGTGCCGGTTTCGCCCACCATGATGATGTTCGATTTCTCAATCACCACCTCGTCGTGCTGTGGCTTCTGCATCAGGCGCTTGTAGTGGTTGTACACCGCCACCGACATCACGCGCTTTGCTTCATCCTGGCCCACCACGTACTGGTCAAGGTGCGTCTTAATCTCGCGGGGCTTGATAAGGTTGAATTTCGGCTGCCGGGCTTCGGCCTGCAGCTTGGTTTCTTCGTTCAGAATGTGCTGGGCCTGCGCCACGCATTTCTCGCAGATATGGGCGTTGATGCCCGAAATCATCACCGCGACATCGCGCTTGGGCTTATTACAAAAAGAGCAGGCTATTTCCGGCATCGGATAGGAGAGGTAAACGTAGGTAGCAAAAGCTACTTCAGGCGAAACGGGTTCAAAGGTACGGCGACTGTGGGGGTTTGCGTGCTTGGTTGCTGGCACTCAAAACCACTTCAAAGCGCGCAAGACGGCCGCCGTTCTGTTATCAACCCCCAGCTTGCTATAGATGTTGTGCAAATGATTCTGCACCGTGCGCGGGCTAATAGCACAAAGGTTGCCAATTTCCTTGTCAGCTCGGCCTTGGGTGAGGTGAAATAGAATATCGGCCTCGCGGTGCGTGAGGCCGAGCACTGCTGGCAGACCCGTAACGGCGAGTCCTGCTTCACCCGTCACGGCCAACAGGGGGGGTAGGATGGCGGCTAGGTGGGGCTGCACAAACGCCAGCAGCGTCCGCTCGCACTCCGTGAAGTCTACGTGCACCCGAAATACGGCGCATGTAACCAAGCCGCCGCCTGGCAGCGGAGTGCCCATAATAAGCTGATGCGTAAGCTTATAAGCGCGGTACAATTCCTTATAGAGGGTAGTCTGGGTAAACTGACGCGTGGGCATAACGTCGCTCAGACGCATGGGCTGCGAGTTGCCGCGCACAAACAACTCTTGGTAGAGCGGATGCTGCGGCATGTAGGGTGCCGCTGCTTGCAGCATGGCTGGCGTAAACACGTGCTGGGGGTAGGCACCCAAAAAGTGCATGTCGCCCTGCGTATCGAAGTAGTCAAAGCAGACGGTTTCAGCGCTGAATAAGCTCAGTAGTGCCGCTGCCAGCCGCTCACAAAAGGTAGCGGAGTCGGGGCTGGCGTAGAACGGAGCCAGCGCCGCCCCAAGCTGCTGCGCGTGCCGGATGCTGAGCGTCTGCATAAGCCAGTGGATGAAGCCCTTAAAAAGAAGTGAGCAGGCCTGAGTAGATACTGAAAGATAGCTAACCTAGGTAAAATTACCTATTCTATACATAGGGAATTACTAATATTTTTGATGAATAATCAAGTAATGCTTTTAAGTCAACTTAGAAGTCTTGGTTGGTGCGCCATTCAGTATTACCGTCTTTTTAAAAGAACAAACTTCACTTTCCTGTACATGAAGACTATTTTACTTGTTAGTGCACTGCTCCTTGGCAGCCTACGCGTGGCAGCCCAAGCAGTAGTGCAAGCCTTGCCGGCCACGGCCAAGCGCCCCGTCACCGATACTTATTTTGGCAAGGTGGTGGTAGATAATTACCGCTGGCTCGAAGACACCAATAGCCCCGAAGTGCAAGCTTGGTTCAAGGCCCAAGGCGACTACACGAAGCAGACGCTCGACCAGCTGCCGGGGCGCGATAGCCTCATCAATGCCTTCGTCAGGTACGATAAGCTGCGGACGATACGCTACGGCGAAGTCAAGAAGCGCGGCACGCGCTATTTCTACCGCAAAACCCTGCCTAGCGAAACCGTAGGCAAGCTCTACGTGCGGGAGGGACTAGCTGGCCCCGAGAAGCTGCTTTTCGACCCCACCGCTTACGACAAAACCAAAACGTACGCGATGACGGCCTTTACACCCAGCAACGACGGCCAGCAGGTAGTCATCGGCTTGCAGGAGGGCGGCGCCGAACTGTCAACATTGCGCACGCTGAACGTGACCACCAAAGCCTTCCGGTCCGAAAGCATCATGGCCGTATTTGGCGGTGAGGTGGCGTGGCTACCCGATAACA
>CALMOO010000132.1 GCA_937871705.1 uncultured Hymenobacter sp. | reverse complement strand
GGGTAGTACGAATGACGTCGCCAATCGCGCCGAGCTTGATGAGCAGCACACGCTTCGTAACGGGCGCATACACCGGGCAGTCGCCGCACATGTAGCCGTGCTCTTTGTTGGGGCGGCAAGGCAGGTCGCCGCGGTAGTGGCGGCAGTCGGGGCGAACGGGAATGTCGCTAAGGAGATGAGACACGCAGCAGAGAAAAGTGGCAGAATGCAAAAATAGCAAGCCCTACCCACGCAAGCTAAGCAGCCGTAAAGTGGGCGGTGAGTTTGGGTGGCAGGTGCTTAGGCGAGTGAGGCCACGGCTAGCGGCCCACGTAGCTAGCCGGCGTGAGGCGGCGCAGCTCGTCTTTTACGCCGGCCGGCACATCCAGGCCTTCCACAAACTCGGCGATGGTAGCGGCCGAAATGGCCTCGCCAGTCCGCGTGAGCTGCTTAAGCGCGTTGTAGGGGTCGGGGTAGTTTTCGCGGCGCAAAATAGTTTGGATGGCCTCAGCTAGCACAGCCCAGTTGGCCTCCAGGTCGCGCTGTAGGGCGTTCTCATCTAGTGCCAGCTTACTTAGGCCGCGCCCGATGGCATTGAGTGCAATAAGCATATGGCCCAGCGGCACGCCCAGGTTGCGCAGCACCGTCGAGTCGGTTAAATCTCGCTGCAAGCGCGAAATCGGCAGCTTAGCCGCAAAGTGTTCGAGCAGCGCGCTGGCTACCCCAAGGTTGCCTTCCGCATTCTCAAAATCGATGGGATTGACTTTGTGCGGCATCGCCGACGAGCCCACTTCACCAGGCTTCACGGTCTGTTTAAAATAACCCAGAGAAATGTATTGCCACAGGTCGCGGCACAAATCAATCAAGATGGTATTCAGCCGCTTAAGCCCGTCGCAGAAAGCCGCCAGATTATCGTAGGGTTCAATCTGGGTGGTGGGGTAGGCGCGAGTTAGCCCCAAGGTTTGCGTCACAAACTGCTCGGCGAAGGCATGCCAGTCGGTGGAGGGGTAGGCGGCGAAATGCGCATTAAACCCGCCCGTGGCGCCGCCAAACTTAGCCGAGTACGGCACCTGCGCCAGCAAGGCCCGCTGCCCGCTGAGGCGCGCCGTGAATACCTCCAGCTCTTTGCCGAGCCGCGTGGGTGAGGCGGACTGGCCGTGGGTGCGCGCCAGCATGGGCACCTGCGCCCAGCTCGCTGCCAGGGCCGCCAACTGCGCCTGTACCTGGTCGAACTTAGGTAGCAGCACCGTATCGGCCCCCTCTTTCAGGCTCAGCGGAATGGCCGTGTTATTCACATCCTGCGAGGTTAATCCGAAGTGAATAAACTCGACAAACGCGCTCAGATTCAGCTTCGTGAACTCATCGCGCAGGTAGTACTCCACGGCTTTTACGTCGTGGTTGGTCACGGCCTCGTGCGCCTTGATGGCCTGGGCCTCGGCCTCACCAAACTGCTCGTACAAGCCCCGTAAGGCCGTAAATACCGTGGGCGGCACTCCCGCTAGCTGCGGCAGCGGCAGCCGGCACAACGCAATAAAATACTCGACCTCCACGCGCACGCGGTAGCGCATCAGGGCCAGCTCGGAGAAGTAGGGGCGCAGCGGCGCAGTCTGGCGCTGGTAGCGGCCATCGAGAGGAGAAAGGGCGTTTAGCATGGGCTTGAATGGAGCGAGCGTGGGCATGGTTTGAGACTCGCAAAGCTACTGTGAGCCGCTGAGCCAGTCCGCTTACCTAGGCAAAACCCACTTTAGAAAACCAGAACCAGCAGCCTAAATCTTACCTTTGTGCCTATGCGCTTATCCGCTCTTGCGAAAAAACGAATTATTTGGTCCCTGGCGGGGCTACTGGCTCTCCTGTTATTGGTCTTGGGCGTGTTCTTGTTGCAGCGCCAGCGGCTGCTGAATTACGCGCTCGAACAGATTAAAACCCGCGTCGAGCACAAGTATCCCGTTACCCTTACCCTAGGCCCCGCCCACTTTATGGGGCTTAGCACGGTCGAAATCAACGGCATGAGCCTGGTGCCGACGGCTGCCGCCGGCCCCGCCGCGGCTGGCGACACGCTGCTTACGGCCCGCCGCCTGCAAGCCAGCCTGAGCATACGGTCTCTCTTTGCGGGCCGGCCGGTGTTTAGTGAGGTGCAGATTGACCGCGCGCACCTAACGGCGCATAAGGCCATTGATGGCACCAATAACTACGCTTTTCTGCTGAAAAAGAAAGGCCCTACCCCCGTGCCGCGCGATACCTTGCGTGGCACCAACTATGGCCTGCTGCTCAACCAAGTGCTCGATGCGGGCTTTGGCAACGTGCCGGGCGAGGCCGATTTTCGCCAGTTTGTGGTGAGCTACGACAGCCCGCACCACTTGGTGCAGCTTGTGATGCCGCGCCTCAGCATCCAGGATGAGCAGGTGCAGGGCCGCCTCACGGCCACCGTCGATGCGGTAACGAACGAGCTGGGCGTGCAGGGTACCATCGTGCCCAGCGACTACGCCCTCAACCTAAAGCTCTACGGCGTGGGCAGCTCGGTGCAGCTGCCGTACGTGCCGCAACGCTTCGGTGCGCTGGTGTCGTTCGACACGGTGCGGGTGCAATTGACGGACAAAGATTTTACGAGCGATGATAGAACCGGCGGGCAGCTCACGGTGCGCGGCTCGCTGGAAGCCAGCAACTTCAGCTTTTTTCACAAGCGGCTGGCCTCCGAAGATATTGTGGTGCACAAGGGGCAGCTCGACTTTGTTGCCACGCTGGGCCGCGGCACCGTGTCGCTCGACAAAGGCACGCGCGCGGTACTTAATCAGCTCATCTTCCACCCCGAAATCAGCGTGCGGCTCAAGCCCAAGCTGGCCGTGGCGCTGCAAGTTGATTCGGACCCTACCCCCACCAATGCCTTCTTCAACTCGCTGCCCGAGGGCATGTTCGACGTGGTGGCCGGCACCCAGGGCACCGGCACGCTGGCGTACCACATGCGGGCCAACGTGGACCTGTCACGGGTTGATAGCCTCAAGCTTGAATCATCGATGCTGCCTAGCAAAGATTTCAGCATCAGTCATTTTGGTGGCGAAGACCTGGGTATGCTGGCGGGCGAGTTTCCCTACACTGCTTACAACGACAAGGGCGACTCGCTGCGCACTTTCCTGGTAGGGGCGAGCAACCCCGATTTCACCCCCTTTGCCGACGTGTCGCACTACCTGCCCTCGGTTATCCAAACCACCGAGGACCCGCAGTTCTTCCGGCACCACGGCTTCATGGAAAAGGCGTTTGTGAACGCGGCCATTGAGGACATTAAGGAGAAGCGCTTTGCCCGCGGCGGCAGCACGCTGAGCATGCAGCTGGTGAAAAACGTATTTTTGAACCGCCAGAAAACCATTGGTCGCAAAGCGGAAGAAATGCTTATTGTGTGGCTGATTGAGAACTGGCTCGTGCAGAAAGCCCACACCCTCACCAAGCAGCGCATGTTTGAGATTTACTTAAACATCGTGGAATGGGGCCCCACCAAGTACAAGTGGCCCAGTGGCAAGCGCGGCGTGTATGGCATCAAAGAGGCGGCGCTGTTCTACTACGGCAAACGCCCCAGCGAGCTAAATCTCGACGAGTGCCTGTACCTGGCCAGCATTATTCCCAAGCCCAAGTACTACCGCCAATCGTTTAACAGCTACGGCGGGCTGCGCGGGCCCACGCGCTGGTTCTTTAAGCTTATTGCGGACATTATGGAGGACAAAGGTCTGATTTCTAGTAATGAGCGTAATAGTGTTAATTATTCGGTAAACCTCAATGGCCCGGCCCGGACCTACATCGTAACGGCCCGCGACACGACCCGCACCGTGCAGCCCGGCGACACGGCCCAGTTCGAGCCCCTCAACCTTATCGACCTGCTCAACACTGGCGCTAAGCCCGCCGAAGCGGCGCCGGCCGCGGGCGCGGCCAGCCCTACCCCCCCCGATGCAACGGCCCCGGGCACCCGCCCTTAGCGCGGCCAAACTTCCTGGCCTGATTCTGGTTATCAGCAGCTTTCGCTCACCTAATCACCTTGCTTTTTATGAAATCTACCGTGCTCGCCCTGGCTGCTGCCGCTACGCTCAGCCTGGCCTTTACCACCCTCAAGCCCACGCCCATGAACCCTGCTGCAACCGTGGCTGCCCCCGGCACCGTGTACGACTACACCGTCAAGACCATCGACGGCAAAGAAGTGAAGCTGAGCAAGTACAAGGGCAAGAAAATCCTTATCGTGAACACTGCCTCCAAGTGCGGCTTCACCCCGCAGTACAAGGAGCTAGAAGAGCTGTCGAAGAAATACGCGGGCAAAGTGACCGTGCTGGGCTTCCCGTCTAATAGCTTCAACCAGGAGCTGGCTTCGGACAGCGAAGTGGCCTCGTTTTGCGAGAAGAACTATGGCGTCACGTTCCCACTGTTTTCCACCGTATCGGTGAAGGGCGACGACGCTACCCCCCTCTATAAATTCTTGGCCGACAAAGACAAGAATGGCGCCGTGAGCGACGCGCCCACCTGGAACTTCTGCAAGTACTTGGTCGATGAAAAAGGCCACGTCGTGAAGTTCTACCCCTCCAAAGTGAAGCCAAGCGACCCGGAACTGGTAGCCGAAATCACGAAGTAAGGTTTCTTATTATCAAACCAGAACGCCATGCTGAGCTTGCCAATGCAGCTTTACCGCGCCATTAG